>JBBQIQ010000058.1:0-23252 GCA_038325075.1 Bacteroidales bacterium
CGAAAAACATTTTTAAAGCGCGAAAGATAATAACATTCTTTGAGAAGCCTGGAAACCTTGAGGTTAAGGTTGTGCTTCGGCTTCGCTCAGCAACCAAGGTTAAGGCGATGAGCTGAGCGCAGCCGAAGCTTTGAGGTTGAGCCTGCTGGCTGACAATTCAGTTTCAAAAGAAAAATTAGTTAGCCAGTCATACAGGGTTGAGGTGTCCTATCCCCCTTATTAAGACCATCAGAATTAAATAGATATTCTTCCGGATGATGATGATTAGTGTACATTATACACTAACATTAATACAAAATTATTTAAATATTTGACAAACGTTGGATTACCTGAAATCGTCCTGGCGATGAAATTTATATTCTGTTTCAATTGATTAATTATCATTAACATACTATCTCAAAATTCTATTAATATAGCTTTATAGAAAATAAGCTGATAACAGGAATTACAGCTTTTATCCATTTGTAAATCAATATTCACTTATAATCATTTTTACACTAACCCCGCCGGACATACCAATTATAATGTATATTTGTCCATGTTTTCAAGTGCAACTCCGACCATTCACAAGTAGTTCGAACTTAATACACATTATAGTAATGGACTACAATAATAACTCACTGAATTATCATGTATCTGTTGACTGCGTCATCTTTGGCTTTGATTTCGGGAAACTAAATGTGCTGCTGTTAGAGCGCAATTTTACCTTTAATAAAGTTGAGTACAATGATCTCAAATTACCCGGCGATCTTGTAAAAAAAGATGAAGATCTGGACACAGCGGCTTCAAGGGTATTGAAGGAACTAACCGGTCTGGAAAATATCTACCTTAAACAGTTCGCAGCCATTGGTACGCCCAACCGCCTCAACCGGATTGATAGGGATATGGAATGGCTCAGGCATATAGGGCACCCTGAAGAAGTTGTGGTAACGGTTGCCTACTATTCCCTGATCAATATAGACCAGGATAAGATTGACAAATTCTGTTTGCAGGAAAATACAAGATGGCATCCGGTATCCGAAATTACAGAATTGGCCTTTGACCATAAAGAGATTCTTGACGATGCCCTGGCAACACTTAGAGCTGAACTGCGCTCCAATCCGATCGGATTTGAGTTGTTACCTTCCAAGTTTACCCTGAGTCAGTTACAAAAACTATATGAGGTTATCATTGGTACCGACCTTGATAAAAGGAATTTCAGAAAAAAAGTAACCAATATGCCTTACGTTGTTCCCATTAACGAAAAAGAGAAGGGAGTTTCCCACAAACCTGCACGCTATTTCATCTTTAGCAAAAAGGTTTACGAGAAGACAAGGAAAAACTCGTTTGATTTTTCTGTCTAAAAAAAACAAGCCGGCAAATCAATCCTGAAAATTAATTGTTCTTTTAATGAGTTAAAATTACTCATTCCCCGATTATGCAAAACATTGAGCCTTTCTATTCCTGGCGCCATCTTTATGAGGCTTCTGAAGATTCAAGGTCGCCATTCTATGGCCGGATTTATAGTGAAACCCAATGTATAAATTCCGTTTACAACTATTTCATCCATCCCCTTTGGGATGAAATGGGTTCGGCTACCCTCTATGTAAAGATACTCTTTGCTGACTACAAACTCGAATTCTGCGTTATTGAATTGCTTGGTGAATGGAACGATCTTTTGTATAATGACATTATGTTCCTGAAACGCAACGTCGTTGAGGCTCTGATGGATCAGGGAATCAATAAATTTATACTGATTGGGGAAAATGTCCTTAATTTCCATGCTGATGATGATTCGTATTACCAGGAATGGTTTGACGATCTTGAAGATGGATGGATTGCTTTGATTAATTTCAGGGAACATGTTCTCACTGAAATACAGAGAGGCAGGCTCGATTATTATGTGGCCACCGGCGGAAAATTAAATGAGATTAACTGGAGACCATTGACCCCCAATCAGCTATTTAACATTGTGAACCATCTGATCACGAAGAGATTAAATGCCTGAATGAATGAATAAAACGAATGAAATAATCAGGGTTTACGGACGGGTGCAGGGTGTTGGGTTTCGCTATTCAGCGCAGCAGATAGCAACCTCAATGGGCATTTGCGGTTATGTTGCAAATGAATCTGACGGCTCGGTATATATTGAGGCAGAGGCTTCATCTGAACAAATAAATCAGTTTATCGAATGGTGCCGTAAAGGGTCCTCACGGTCTATTATTCAGGAGGTCAGGCACTTCCCGGGTCAACTAATGAACTACATCTCATTCAGGGTAAGATAGCTTTATACTTTATTGAAATGCTGAATTTAAATAGCTGTAGCCCGCAGCATTTCCCTCTTGCCGGGAGGGCCTGGTAAACGCTCAGTTGAGAACCCGGAGCTCTGAAGGGCCCGCCTCACTGATCCTTTTGCAGCATAAGTTACCAACACACCACCAATTGTCATACCGGACCTGATTTTACTGAAAATCTCCGGCTGCCAGAGTTCAGGCTGGGCTTCGGCAGAGAATGCATCAAAATAAACCAGATTGAAATAGTTGGGAAGCAGACTGGTCTCTTCGAGTTTCGACCTATGCCGGGTCAACTCAAAAAATGGGCTTAGTCGCAGAATACCATCTTCTATACTGTGCATGCTGTTAAACTCACCTTCAAAGTCCCTCAATCTTTCAAACTGACAGTAATTCAATTCAATCTGCAATGATTCATCAACCGGATATGGTTCAAGTGCAACATAAACCGTATCCTTTTGCATAGCTGTAGTTTCTGCCAGGCTTAGCAGGCAGTTGAGACCGGTTCCGAATCCGACCTCAAGAATACGGAGTTGCCCGGCTGAAGCTAACTGATGCAGACCTGATTTGATGAAAACATGCACCGATTCCTGGATAGCACCATGAATGGAATGGTAGTGCTCGCCATTCTGCTTGTTGAAGAGTGTGCTGGATCCGTCTTCGGATGTAACGATGGTTGTATTGTTCATAGCTTACTTATTGTAAAGCAAATGAATATTTACAACAGGTTCATTGAAATAATAGCTTGCTACAGCCTGAATATCAGGCAGAATAAACATTTCGACTACGTTATCAGAAGCTACGACGAGCCTTCCGGCAATTGGTTCATAAGCAAGATCAGTGGCATTATCTACATTTAATATTTTAACCAAACCAGCATTTGCCGGGCGGAACCAGTAGATGCCATCCGCTAAAACAAGGAAAGCATCATCAATATCCTGCATGGTTACCTTGCTGATATTGCCCTGCGGAAAATCTTTCAGCTTAACCAGTGAGTTTAAATCAAAGTTGTAATTGTAAACGGCTGATTGCAAAGGATTGTTCATAAAAAGCAGCAGGCCATCATTTCCTAAATCATTGATTGACACTACCTTTCCGATAAACTCAATCTCGCGAAAAACAGTTCCACCCGGATAATTAAACACGACCAATTTATTGATCGTTGAATTAAAAGCTTCAAAAACGGCAACCAGCCACGTTTTGTAGCGGATCAATGAAGTAAAATAACCGTTGGAATACATTTTGCTGCGAAAGGTATTTGTTCCCAGGGCCGAATAACCGTAAACAAAGGCATCGCGTGTGGAAACAAAAACTTCGTTGTTATCGGAATATATAGCTGTAAAGTAAGGCAGCGGTGGGCTAACTACCGCAGGCACCGACCAACTGATTTGATTAAGCCTTAGATCCCAGGCATCCATTTTATTCAAAACCGCACCGGCTTTATAGAACTGCTTATGCCTTGAACAAACCGCGCTTCCTGAATAATCGCCAGTGAAGGAAAACCGCTCTGAAACCTGACCTGTGGAAGAAACATCACTGACAGTATAGCCTGAAGCCTGTTCTTTAGTAACCACCAATACCGATTCCAAAGTTCCGGGGACTGAAAAGTAGTTAATACCCACCCATTCGTTCGACAAGCCATTGGCTGAGCCGGCCCGGACATTTATTGAAAGTTTACCGGATTCTGTCAGAAAGTTATTCAGCACAAACACTGCTTCAAGGCTATACTCTTTTTCAACCGGGTAAAACATCTGAACCGGAAGCACCGGCGAAGATTCTTCATCCGAGATCGACACACGCACATAATCAATAGATTGCTGATGATGAATGTTCACTTTAACAATTACCGTATCATCAAACTCAAATGATTGATTTTCAATAGGCTGAATAATCTCTATCGCGGGAACCGGCCCCGCAGTTTCTTCTGTCCTGCAGCTAAGCAACAGTAAGGGCAATGAAGCCAAGACTGTATATCCGAAACTTTTCATGGTGTAAAATTACAACAGTATGAAGCCAGTCCATAAAAAACTACAAAAACATTTCACCAATCAAATTAAAATTGGATGATTACAGGAATCTGTTTACTTTTATGAAACAAAATACCAGGTTATGTTAGAGCAGGTAAAAAATGAGAATGTACTCTTTATAGACATCGAAACGGTTCCACAATACCCTGATTATGAGCAGGTACCTGAATATTTAAGAAAGTTATGGGATATAAAAGCGCCCAAATTACCTTCATCAGAAAATCAGGAACCGGCAAAGCTTTATGATCGTGCAGGTATTTATGCTGAATTTGGAAAGATAATCTGCATCTCGGCCGGCATTATCAATGGAGGGAAGCTCAGGATAAAATCTTTTGCAGGGAAAGATGAGCCGGAATTGCTCAACGGATTTGCCGACATGCTGAACAACCGTTTTACCAGGCCTGAATTCCAGCTCTGCGCCCACAATGGCAAAGAATTCGACTTTCCGTACATTGCCAGACGGCTTTTGGTGAACGGGATAAATATCCCCTCCATTTTAAATACCACCGGTCGAAAACCCTGGGAAGTTCATCACCTTGATACCATGGAAATGTGGAAATTCGGGGATTATAAAAGCTATACCTCACTTGCATTGTTAACAGCCATCTTTAACATACCCACACCCAAAGATGATATTGATGGAAGCCAGGTTGGCAGGGTCTTCTGGGAAGAAGACAATCTCGCACGGATTGTTGAATACTGCCAGAAGGATGTGATCGCTATTGTGCAGCTTTTCCTGAGATATAAAGGAGAAAATCTGATTCCATCGGAAAACATCATCATTACCTAGTCGTTAAATTTCGTTAAATATCAATAAAACATTCATCAGTTCTTCTTAAACGAGGCTGAAATTCATAAATTTGCCCGCTAAAACCTAAACTCAGACAAAATGAGAAAAACATCCAATACAGCTTTCCTTTTGGCCTTATTGTTCTTAGCCGTTAACACAGTTATGGCTCAAAAAAGCAATAAGAAATCAGAAAAGGACGGAAAAAAGGTAGAACAAAAGCAAGCCATTGTTCTAAAAACCCACCAGGATACGATTAGTTACCTGATTGGCAGAGATATTGGTAAAAACATGAAAACCAACGATATAGAAATTACCCCGGAGATTATGTTTGCCGGCCTGAAAGATGGCATTGGCGGGATTGACAGTGTTATCAATGCTGAGGTTACAGAGCAGGTTATGACGGGCTTTCAACAGGAAATGATGGCAAAACAACAGAATAAGACTTCTGAAGAGTCAGCAGAAGTTAAAGCTGTCGGCGCTGCATTCCTGGCAGAAAATAAAACCAAAGAGGGCGTTGTTGCTTTGCCCAGTGGTCTTCAGTATAAAGTGATTACCGAAGGAACAGGTGAAAAGCCCAAACCGGAAGACACGGTTGAAGTGCATTACACCGGGACCCTGATCGACGGTACCGTTTTTGACTCATCGGTTGAGAGAGGGGAATCCATTAAATTTCCGTTAAACGGCGTCATCCCGGGCTGGACAGAAGGTGTGCAACTGATGAGCCCCGGAGCAAAATACCTGTTTTATATACCTTCCGCACTTGCTTATGGCGACAAAGGTGCCGGCCCGATTCCGGGAGGATCAACGTTGATTTTTGAGGTTGAACTTCTATCGATTGAGAAGAAATAGTCTGTTAACAGACAGAGAATCAGAAATTTTAATTTGATTAACCAAAGAGGTGTAGGGCTTTTAAGGCTGCACCTCTTTGGTTTTTCAGGTTGTCTATAGTTCGTATTCGCTGTGGTCGAGCTGCTGAAGACGGGCTTTGGTAGGATTAAATATCCAGTTCAACAAAAGTCCGGCAAATAGAAGTCCGGCGAAAATTGAAGCCAGTACAAATCCATATTTTGCATCGTGTCCGAATGCATCGCTCACAGCACCCATTGCAAGTGGCCCCAGTGCTGCACCGGCAGCTGTAAAGAAAAGAATGACTCCGGCAACAGCGCCATGTTGCATTTTCGGAAAACAACTGATGCCTTTTGAATTTAAAGTGGGATATAACACTGACATAAAAAGTCCTGATAAAGGTAGCAGAACTACAGCAAATCCAACACCTCCGATAATACTTCCAACAAAGCAGATAAAAATGGCAAAGCTGAACAATGTGAGTACTGCAGCCCAGTTGAAACGTGCCATTACCCATGCACCAACAAAGCGACCTCCGGCCCGGAAAATAAAAAATATCGGCAGCGCATAGGTTGCTATCAGAATGGCATTCCCCTTATAGCCGGCAATAAGCGTTGGCATCCAAACATAAATTGCGCATTCGACTGATACATAGAGAAAAGCAGCTAAAGAAAAACCAAGTGCATAAGAATTTTTTAACATACCCATTGTCCGCTTAAAATTGATGGGCTCTCCGACAGACTTTGTAGTTTTTGGGTATTTGGCCATCAGCGCTATAATGATCAGGATAACGCACAGGGTTCCGGCGATTACGTAAAGCCATTTCCAATCTACATTTTCGCGAAGCAGGTAGCTAACAATGAAAGGCCCAATAATGGCCCCCACACCAAAAAAACCCTCAACTGTGTTCATGGTTGAAGTATGATCTTTGGTTGAGGTGGTGATGTCTCCAATCAGCGCAAGAGCTCCTGTTTTAAATATTCCAATGGCAACTCCCGATACCATGAGCAAAACCAGAAAGAAGGCAAAAGAGTTACCAACCGCAAAAAGATAAGAGTTTAGCGCAAATATACTCAAGCCGAGAATTATGGTTTTCTTTCGCCCTAATTTATCAGCGAGATAGCCCAGAAAAATGCCGGCAAGTGCTATGGCAGTCATTGGACCATAATGAAATAATCCTGCTGCAGTCATACTCAGATTGAATTTTTTCATCACCTCCGGGATAATGACTCCCACAGCATCGGTTGTCATGGCAAACATCATGAACATCATAAATGTTAACCATTTTATTGACCGAAGATTGTGATGGCTTGCCACAACAGTTGAATTGCTCATTGGGATTTTTCTAATTTAAAAGTTTTTCTCAGATTATGTATTCAATAGATTTACCGGAATAATCCTGATACTTAATTACTGATTTGCAGGTACTTAAATCAATGTTCAAATTACAACTCAGATTGTCTTTTTCCCATGAAAGATGAATTTCGCTTTCATGGGATGGAAGCACTTTAAATTCTCCGTTAAAGGCCGGATACTCGTTTCTGAAGCGAATGAGCTTCAGAAGGCGCTGAACTACAGGTTTTTGAACCGCAGACTCTATTTCAGTAAGGCTAAAATTATGGCGATTTATTTCACGGCCTTCCCCGGTAAGTTTTACATTTTCGATGTCATTTTCACCAGCCAGCAAACCAACATAATACACCTGAGGAACACCAGGAGTAAAAAACTGTAAGGCCCTGGCCGCCAGATAAGCGTCATCATTGCAATTGAGTAACGAATAATAAGAGCCTCTGATCTGATGAACATCAAATCCATCTATATCTTTGTGCTTATCTGACAAAATCAGGCTTAAATTGGCGCCTCTCTGCAGGCAAACCTTAACAACTTTCCGGGCATCGCTTGTGCTTACCAAATCATCTAAATCGGGTTTCACAGGCACGCCATCATGGCAATCGAGCATGGTAAATTGCTTGTGTGGTCTTATTTTAAGGTATTCGGTTAATTTCTTCCCTGACTTATTTATGAGTGCTTCCAGAATGGTGTAGGGAAGTATGAAATCATAAATCCAATATCCATGTTCGGCCAGTTTAAACTGAGTTTTATAATGGGAATGAACCTCAGGGAGAAGATCAATGTTCAAGGATTCAGCCAGTTGTGAAATCCAACTCATGAACTGATAAATTTCCGGCTCAACAAAAAAACAACTGGTACCTAACTTTTTAATAACATAACCAACGGCATCAAGCCTGACTAAACTTATATTCCGTTTACTAAAGTTGGTCAAAAATTCTTTAAAAAATTTGCGGGTTATCTCTGAGTTTATGTCCAGATCAATTTGTTCCGAAGGATTCTGTTTGCCGAATGTTGTCCAAATTTTTTCCTCTTTGCCTGTTTTTGCGATGGTAAAACCTGAAAAGGGAACCGGGCGGCGCAGGAACATTTTATCAATATCCTCAGCAACAGGTTTTCCATCAGGCCATATCTTGTTCAAAGTCAAGAACAGGTCAGCATACTCCGAATGCGGTCCATTTAGTAGAAAATCCTGAAACCAGAATGAATGACGGGAAATGTGATTTACCATTAGGTCGAGCATGACATCAAAGCTTTCGGTTAAGCAATGAATGTCATGCCAGGAGCCGAATTCCGGCTCAATCTCAAGGTATGTCAATGGAGCAAACCCTCTGTCACCGGACGATGGGAAAGGTGGCAGAATATGAATTCCTCCTTTAAAAATGTCAGGAAAATGCTTCAGAAGGACGCTGTTAAGAGTCTTCAGATTACCACCCATTGAATCGGGATAGGTAATCAATTGAACCTGGTTTTTTACTGCCATCGTCTATTCTGATTATTTTGTTACCAGAACCTCATAGTTATTTGTAATAATATAATCGGCCAGATATTTATGACCGGCAATAATTTTGTGTTCGGTAATCAATATTTGTTCGGTAAAAGGATCACTGACTTCATGTCTCCTGTTTCGTTTCTTTCTATCCTCCTGCGTGTCAATCCAGGTTCGTGCGATAAATATCCGGGCATCAACATTTTTAAGCAAGGAAACATAAGTACCTTCAGCTATCACAACTTTTACACCGGACAGACTGACTTTTACGTCTTCAATTGTATTTTTTATGGGATCAATTACCGGCTTTGTAATTTCAGTTTTCCCCTGAATAAAATCTCTGAGGTTATTATCAAGTAAATCCATCTTTATCTCCACATGTGGCCCAAGCCAGTTTGAATCCTCTTTTCGTTTAATATCATTCAACCCCGGTGTCAAATAACAATAATCATCCTGACCAAGAATAACAGTTTTTATTCCGCACTTCTCTAATTCAAATGCTATTGCCTTTGATGTTTCAGATTTACCGCTTCCTGATTCCCCTGCTACTGTAAGAACATACCTGATTGATTTGGCAATTATTTTCTCACACAAATTCGCAACAATTGTGTGCACGACTTTTCTGTACAGTTCTTCATTTAAATTATTAACATCGTTCATCTTAACACCTGTAATTTTGTTTTGCCAGTTTGAAGTGAGTAATCAAAAAGGCTATTTTTTTTTGGCTTCAACAATTGCTTGCAAAAAATCATATAATTGAGAGAGAGCGCAATTTTCTTTTTAATTAGTTGCTCATTGGTAGAATAAAAACAGGAATAATCATTTCGGTAAAAAAGTTCTTCTCCCGAAAAGCCGGGAGAAGAACACCAACCAACACCAACCAAAATCAAAGCCACACACTTTGCATTGATAAGTATTATTTTATTCATGATTCCAGGTTAAATTACTGTTTCTGAACTACTCTCGGTTAATTACCATATCGGGTTACAAGTTTCAGGAAAACTCCATTGGTCCATCCAAAACCATCTTGTCCGGAATACTCGCCTCCCCCGGCTTCCAAAGTTGTATTTTCAACATTGTATTTTTCCATAAGTTTACCGGTGCGTTCAAAAACGTCAATATTCAGTTTTATCCAGCGTTGAGCAATCTCCCTGGCAACAATTTTTTGACCATAATTTTCCAACCCCTGAACGGCTATCCATTGCAACGGAGCCCAACCATTCGGTGCATCCCATTGCTGACCGGTATTTTTCAGTGTGGTAACAATACCCCCATTTTTCATAAATCTCCGCTTTAAGGTTTTCGTTGCTGCTTTTGCT
This sequence comes from Bacteroidales bacterium, assembly GCA_038325075.1. GTDB lineage: Bacteria > Bacteroidota > Bacteroidia > Bacteroidales > Lentimicrobiaceae > Lentimicrobium. Next base: position 10,092 of record JBBQIQ010000058.1, read on the forward strand.
TGTTTCTCCGAAGCAAGATTGAAAAACAGAGGAGATATTCCAGCCGCCGTTAATTCCGTTGATTTTTTTCTTGAATAGATGTTATAATCGACATACCATTTGTCCTTATCATTCCAGCAATATTTATTAATTGCAATTTTACGGGCTTCTGCCTTTTGCTGAAAAGTGGCGGCTTGTGCAAGATCACTTTTCTCTTTATAAGCTTTAGCCAGCGTCAATTCCAGATGAAACATCAATCCGTTTAAATCAACGGGAATTAAATTCGTTGTTTGAATAGTTGTAATATTCTTTCCATCCGCAAACCAACGACTGCTGAAATCCCAACCGCTTTCGGCAGCGCTTCGCAGATCTTTGCATCGCCTGGCATACACACTATCACGAGCACCTTCGGCCACCTTCAGAGATTCGCTCATGGCCAGTACTTCATCTTCGCGATAGCTTTCCTGTCTTGGCGTTTCTTCCTGATCATAATATCTGTTCAATACACAGCCATCGGGCATAATGATCACATGCTTTGTTTCATTTGTTTTATCCATCCAGTAATCGTATTCTTTCCGGAGTGACTCAAGGTATTCGCTGTAAACTGCATTTCCCTTTTTTTCGGCCAGTAAATCTATCATCAAACAAAAGAAGGGAGGTTGTGAGCGCGATAAGTAATAGGTTCTGTTCCCATTGGGTATGTGACCATACGTCTGAATCAGAAAAGAGAAATTTTTAATCATATTTTCAATCATCTCCCATTCGCCGCTTTCCTGCAACCCCAGCATGGTAAAATAGCTATCCCAGTAATAAACCTCTCTGAACCTGCCGCCTGGAACAATATACGAGAAGGGTAATGGCAACAGGGAGCTTCCGTCGAGGTAATGATCGGGTTCGCGTTTCAGCGCAGGCCAAAGGTTCCGGATATGGTCGGTAACAGATGCTTTTTCCGTAGGTTGATAGATATTCTGTGGATTTTCGGGCAACCTGAAATTTGCTGTTACAAATTCATTTAGTGAAAATTCCGCCTTGGTATCGTTACTCAGCAACCGATAATCATCTACAATTTGCTGAGGGTTTCGTACCGGAGTGCAATCCACAAAGGTTTTTCCATCAGGAAATATTTGTTGCATTTGCACATCCCTGAACAACTCGCCATAGATTCTATCGGGTGGCAAATAAGTATTTTGCGACACCGAAGATAGGGTGAGCAAAACAAGAAGAACGATAGAAATCCGGCGGTTAATCATTTTGTGGCTGACAAAGGGTTAGGTTATCAAAATTTATTTTTATTTCATTAAAAATCATCAGGAAGTTACTGTTTCACCTCAAATGTTTTACCTGTAACGCCAACCCCGGTAATTGTCAGTTCTTTCCAGTTTTCAGGAAGTTGTGACTTTATTTGCACAATGCCATCGGGCGTTATATCCAAACCACCAAAGCCCATGAGTACACATTGCAAAACGCCTCCGGCTCCGGTAGCAAAGTAAGGATTTTTTCCGCCTTTGGTTTCGGCGATTACCCTGAATGGAGGATTCAAATTTGGAAGATAAGCATCTCTAAACCAATGATATGCATTAACATTATCGCCAATCCGTGTATAAAGCAATGAAAAAATTGCTTGTGTCATCGCAGGTGTTCCGGCATCGGGCACCCTGGTTTTATAGTATTCCAGATCTTTTTTAATCTGACCGGGTTCGGTAATAAATTTCAGGGGATAAGCCAAAAGATTTACATCAGCCTGTTTAATGCCTTCGCCATTGTAGGTTGCATGTTCTCTGGTTGTTCCATCAGGAAATTTGAGAACAGGAATATTCTGAGCGACCAAATCCCAGTCGGGATTGGGTGTAAATCCGAGTAACCGGGCTGCAGCGGTTGCATTAAGCAGGTTAACTTTAGCGGCAGCGTTCGTAAAAGCGTTATTATCAACATTTTCGGCCCATTCGTCAGCGGCAACGACATTTTTAATATCGTAGTTTCCTGATCCGTTTCTTTCCACACGACTTGCCCAGAAATCTGCAGTTGCTGAAAGTATTGGCCAACCTTTCTGGCTTAACCAGTCTTTATCCTGAGTTACGCAATAGTAGTTCCAGGCTGCAAATGCCACACAGGCAGTTATATGGTGTTCAAAAGGGCCCGAAAGTGCCCAAACGGGCGTTTCCTCCACGCCGGTACCGGCACTTTCCCAGGGGTACATTGCGCCTTTGTATCCATGTGCAAAAGCATTGCGCTTTGCAGCATCCAGCCGTTCGAAGCGGTATTCAATCAATGATTTTGCAATTTCAGGATGCAACACAAGGTAAACCGGAAACATCCATATATCAGTATCCCAGAATACGTGGCCATTGTATCCCAAACCCGACAAACCCATGGGTGATGGAGAAAATGAGCTGTTTTCGCGTGCAAAGGAATACAGGTGATACAACATGCTGTGTATATCCTGTTGGGATTGTGCATCGCCTTGAATCAGAATATCACTTTTCCATAAATCCGACCATGCCTTTTGGTGAAATTCAACCAGACGGTCACGGCCCTGTAATTTTGCGAAAATTGCAAGGCGCTCGGCTTCATTAAGCGGATCGTCGTGATGTGCTGAAGTGATGGAGGTCCCAACAATGCAAAAGGAGTAAGTCTGACCAGCTTTGACAACTCTGCTGAATTTCATCAGGTGCATATTACTGTCCCACATTTCGTGAATTACACGGGGCTCTTGCCCATGAGGCTCGGAAAACATAAAAGAAGTTGATGCACAGAGTTGCAGCTTCCCGGTTGGGCTTTTAGCAGTAGAAGTCAGCAAACCAATCGTAACATGCGGACGATCAATCTCATTGTAGTAATTTTGTGCATCACGCAAAGCATCTGGTGTTTCCATAATGCTGGCTGAGTTGATGGTAATGTCTTTTTTTGCTGTTACCTTAACTTCCATCAACACGCAAAAGGGCAAATGGCGAAGCGAATAATAGGTGTACTTTACACTTGCTTTATCGGTATAATCAAAAGCGGAGGTAAAAGCAGCAGATTTCATATCAAGTTGCTGCGTGAAATTACTGACTGCCCCGGCATCCATCGAAACTCCATCGATATCAAACCTCATGTTCAATAAGTTGAAACTGTTCAGGAAATTGCTCACCCGCCCTCTTCCATACAAATCGTATGTTCCCGCGAGCACCACATTTTTTACTTTAAATGGCTCAGGCGATGAAACAATACCAATCATGCCGTTAGCTACCGTAATTCCATAATAATCAGATGCATCTATTTTATCAGCCTTAATTATCCACGGGTCTGCCTGGGCAAAAACGAAGACCTGAGACAAAAACAAAAAGAATATCAGCAGAAAGATTTGCATTTTGTTCTGGATTTGGCTGTGTATCATCATAAAAGGTTTTAACCAATGTGGAAATCTGAGCTTTAATTGTCGTCAAAGGTAAAGGCATTTCAGAATTTCAAACCTGACCGGAAACGTATTCCCAAACAAATTAATTCAATTCATAAATCTTCGCTTCATAAGGCCGCAAAGTCAATGTTGCAGGGCTTTCATTATTGTAATTGTTCACAATGAGTTTTGCTTTGCTCAAATCGATATTGCTGATTGAGGCTGTGGCATTCTGTGCTTTGAAATTAAGCAAAACGAGCAGCTTTTTCCCTTTAAAATCACGTGTGTATGCATACACGTCCGGGTTGTCTTTATCCAGCAATGTATATTTACCATAAACCAAAGTTAGCTCGCTTTTTCTATATTTAACGAGCTTTTTAAAATAGTTGAGTACTGAATTAGGATTATTTTCTTCGGAAGCGACATTGACTTTCATATAATCAGGATTAACCTTAAGCCAGGGATTCCCGGTTGTAAAGCCGGCATTGTTTGAGGTGTCCCATTGAAATGGGGTGCGGCCATTGTCGCGGGCAGAAATTTTCTGAGCTTCCAGAAATTCATTCAAATCGCCACCATTGTTCCTGGTCATCTGGTACATAGAAATCGATTCTATGTCTTTGTAATCATCTATTTTATCAAACTTTATATTACTCATTCCCAATTCATCGCCAAAATAATAGTAAGGCGTTGCGCGCATGGTAAGTAAAAAAGTGGTGAGCATTTTCGAAGACAATTCCCTGAACTGAGGGGTATCATTTCCCCAACGCGTTACCATACGTGGTTGATCGTGGTTGCCCAGATAAATTGTTCCCCATCCCTTGACGGCAAATACACTGTCCCATTTACTGTATATTTCCTTAAACCCAACCAGTTCATAGCCTTTGGGATCGGGTGTTTTGAATTTTCCGGGCAAATAGCCATAGCTTACACCTTCGAAATGATACAACATATTTAATTCATTGCGGTCTGCATCAACAAAATCGAGCGCCTGATCAACGGTTGTACCGGCTCCTTCGGCCACCGACATACAATCGTATTTGCTAAGGACCTCCACATTCATTTCGTGCAAATATTGGTGCAGAAATGGCCCGTTTCCCATATATTTACTCCAATCGCCCTGGTATTTCTCCTTTAATTCTTTGTCGGTGATCACCGGAAAAGTAACATCTTTTGAAATGAAGGGAATAACATCCATGCGGAAACCATCAACTCCTTTGTCGAGCCAAAACTTCATCATATCAAAAACTTCCTTGCGAACTTTCGGATTTTCCCAATTTAAATCCGGTTGTTTAAAATTGAAATAATGCAGGTACCAGGCATTCGTTAATGTATCGAATCGCCAGCCACTTCCGTCAGCCTCAAAAGCACCTGGACGGAAAGCTGGTTTTCCCTTTTCCGCAGGCCACCAATGGTAGTAATCACGAAAAGGGTTGGTACGCGAACTGCGCGATTGTTTAAACCACTCGTGCTCATCACTGCTATGATTTACCACCAGATCCAATAATATTTTCAAGCCTCTTTTGTGCATTTCCTGAAGCAAAAGATCGAAATCTGCCATGGTGCCAAACTCTTTCATAATACCGCGATAATTGCTGATATCATAACCATTATCGGCGTTGGGTGATTCAAAAACCGGATTAAGCCAGACAACATCTACACCCAGGCTTTTTATATAATCGAGTTTGGAAATAATACCTCTCAAATCGCCAATTCCATCGCCATCACTATCCTTGAAACTACGCGGATAAATCTGGTAAACCACGGCCTCTTTCCACCATTTTCGATCATTCATTCCATTGTTTTTGGGTTGTTTGTTACTGCAGGATAAAAAAGCAAATAACAGCGCAACCGGAAACAATACCATGAAAATTACCTTTTTTTGCATAATAGGTTTTTGTTAACATCAGGGAATCAGGAGCTAATCATTTAAAATAAAACATTTAACAGATAAAGATCGGGCATTGACAAGTTGGGAAATTAACTCCATATCCCACAAATGTGAGATATGGAGTTAAGAATCCAGTAATAAAATCAAAAAACGATGTTACTCCTTAATAGCCATTATTCTGTTGTAAGTTTGAATTTACATCCAACGCTGCTGTTGGAATTGGATACAGATTTCTTGAAGCAACGGTAGCTGGTTTTTCCTGGCGGGCATCGGTTAATTTTCCGAAACGAACCATATCCTGACGACGGAAACCTTCCCAATACAACTCAAATCCGCGTTCTTTCAGAATATCATCAGCCGTCAGAGTGGTCAGAGCAGGCAAGGTTTTACCAACTGCACTTCTTCTGGATCTGATATAGTTAATATCTTCGAGGGCACCAGCCAGATCTCCGTTACGGAATTTAGCTTCGGCACGCACAAGATAAATATCTGAAATACGGAGAAGAGGAACATCATTAGGTGAAGAGAATTGCCGTGTAGTTGCCGGATTTGGAGCAAATTTAACAACACGGATACCTTCGTTCTCTTTTGCATCGTCCAATTTAAATTCAGGAATAAATACCAAAGGATCTCCACTTCTGATAGTAAGAGGAGTGCCATCGATACTATATTGTTGCCCGATCAGGAAGCCCTGATTAAGTCCTGTTGAACTCTCAATTCTACTATCGTAGAAACGGGTATCGTTTTCCTGATCAAAGGTATTTACAAAGTTAGTAGTCGTACATCCCCCATTCCAAAGGCTTGTATAGGATCCAAAAACCATGCTGTAATGAAGTGTAAAGTTAACCCAAACACTACCTGAACCCATTTCAAAATCATCGCTCATTGGAACAGTAAGGATAAATTCAGGGTGGTTTGAAACGTCGAATTGAAACATTGACCAATAATCATTGGTAACAGTATATTCGTTAGAGGTAATAACTGCATCGGCATATTGAATTGCTTCTGCCCATTTAGGTTCGCCTGTATAAACCTCATAATTTAAGTAAATCTTGGCCAAAAGCGCGTTTGCAGCACCAACTGTTGCGCGTTCCGAAGTAACCTCAGCACGTGTTTTAAGGTTGGGCAGTATTGCTTTAAGCTCACTAATAATAAAATCAGTTGCAGATTTACGGTCTTTAACTTCAGGTATAGCAGAGAAATCAACCACATCAGCATCCCTATAGGGTACCTGACCAAACAAATCCACCATCTGGTACATATAATAGGCACGCAGGAACCGGGCTTCGTTAATATATTGTACGCTGACATCTGTCTGAGGAAACCCACCAATATAATGAATCGCTGTATTAGACCGCGAAATACCTTGTCCTAATACATCCCATACATTTACCAAACGGATATGATCGGGAGACCATGTGTGAAGATATAATTGCTGCCATGCTCCGTTATCAAACCAGTCTGTTCCGCGGGTCGGAAAGGCAGTTTCGTCAGTTGAAATCTGCTGAAGTGCCCAGTAATCATACCATTCGATAGTACGGCGTAACTGTGCATAAGGTGGATTGATCAATGCTTGTATGTTGGCCGGATTATTGACCAAATCACTTCCCAGTTGTTCATCCAATACATCTTCCTTCAGATCAGTGCAGGAAGCGAAGATTAAGGTAAGGGAAGCTATTATGATTGAAAATTTATTAAATTTCATAACGTTTCGTTTTAAAAGGTTAATTAAAATATAAGACTTGTGCCGATGGTAAATGCCCTGGCTTTAGGATAGGAAGTATAATCCATCCCGATTGAAGGAACACCGTTCTGACTTGCATCACTGTTTACTTCAGGATCAAACCCTGTATATTTGGTTAGCAAAATCAGATTGTTTCCGGTTGCATAAATCCTTGCCTTTTTAATCCATTTGTTAGATTTGGTGTTAAAGGAGTATCCAATTGAAACATTAGAGAGTCTTAAGAAAGACCCATCCTCAACAAACCTGGATGAAAATGCATTTGAATTGGCTATTGACTCTTCTGATTCAAGCACTGAAGTGGTAACGTTGGCACCACTATTCAGGGAGCCTTTTACAAAAAGAGCATTTGCCGTATTGTTATAGATTTTATTTCCTGACACACCGTACCAGAACATGCTAAAATCAAATGACTTATACTGAACTTTCGTATTGAAACTATAAGTTAAGGTAGGCAAAGCGGATCCGAGCATCTCAAGAGCATCAGCACCATCAGCATCTTTTTTGTAAATGCTGATACCATTTGCATCGAAGCCTTCAAACACGCGACCATAAAAAGTCCCTATCGGGTTATCGTTGGTAATAATCTGAACCCTTGTTCCTGAGAGGCCTTGTCCGCTTGCATTTCCGGTTTCAATCATTGTAACAGGCAAATCCACTACATTATTTTTTATAAAAGAAACCGTAGCGCCGGCATCCCATGTTAAATCAGATTTACCAACAATAATTGCGTCTATTCCAAGTTCGACTCCATTATTAATGATGCGTAAATCAGGCACGTTTAGCCATTGTGTTGTGGCTGCGGCAGGAGCAGCAGCGGCGATTTCCAATAATACATCCTGCGTTTGCTTGTGAAACAGATCGATGGTTGCTGTAAGCTTGTTACTGAAAAATCCAAAATCCAGACCTAAATCAGACTGAATTGTTGTTTCCCACTGAATATTTGGGTTTGGAACACGTAAAAATGTAATACCGGGCGTAAGGGTACCATTAAAGAACCCATTAGCATTTGCTGCTGTACCAACTAAAATTTGCGATATCTTATTGGGTATTTCCTGGTTACCGGTCCTTCCCCACCCAAGTCGCAGTTTTAAATTACTGAAGACATCCAGAGACTTTATAAAATCTTCTTCCGAAAGTCTCCAGGCCAAAGCGGCTGATGGGAAAAAACCATATTTATTATTTTCTCCGAATCTTGAAGAACCGTCGTACCTTCCTGTGAAAGTTGCCAGGTATTTTCCGCTATAGCTGTAATTGAGCCTACCGAAGAACGATTGTAATTCATTGGCATTCGCAAAAGAGCTTGAATTTGCAGCAGATGAATTCCCATATCCCAGATTATTGGTATATAAAATATCATTAACCGTAAATCCTTTTACATTTAATGAATTACCGGTAACATTGAATTTCTGATAGGCAGTTCCTAACAAGAAATTTAACTGATGTTTATCAATTTGTTTCAAATACGTTAAATAGTTTTCAATCAGCGTATTTTGCGCATTAATCGAATTAATATCAGCTTCACCATGATTTGGCAGATAGGTCAGTTCATTATCCTGATTTACCCTTCTTTCAACTGAGCTTCTGGTAAAACCTACATTCAGTTTGTATTTCAAATCTTTAATAATCTCATATTCACCGGTCAGGTTAGCAATTACCTGATCTGTTTGTGTTATGTCATTTGTGAGATCAAGCATGGCAACCGGATTGCGCTGGGTGGTGGAGTTCTGGTAATAAGTACCATCCGGATTAAAGATAGGATAGGTAGGGTTTAATTTCAAAGCAGTCAGGATCACATCTCCTTCATAACCTCCGGTTTCACCAATTGCGGCTCTTTGATCATTTACATGCGAGGCTATCAGATTTGCTGTCAACTCAAGTCTATCATTCAATGCTTTTTGTGAAACCGAAATCTTTCCGTTTACTTTTTGCATCTCGGTGGTTTTCACTATCCCTTGCTGGCTTAAGTAACCGATTGAAGCACGGTATGTTTGGGTTTTTGTGCCACCTCCGTAGCTAAAATTATGGTTTTGGGTTTTAGCTAATCTGAATATTTCATCCTGCCATTTATTACTGGCGCCCAAATCAATCAATGCTGAGCCATCAGCTTTACGGTAAGAACGGAACTGATCAGGCGACAGAATGTCCAGCTTTTGCCTGATGGTTGAAAAACCTGCATAACCATCATAAGATAACTGGCCTGCGCCCTGCTCACCTTTTTTTGTAGTTATAATGATAACTCCGTTAGCACCGCGGGCACCATAGATAGCTGTTGATGAAGCATCTTTTAGAATATCGATTGAGGCTATATCATTGGGGTTTAAAAAGCTTATGGGATCTTTATTGGACGATCCGCTCAATCCGGCAGTTGAACTTCCGGAAGGAGTAAGATCCTGATTATCCAAAGGAACTCCGTCAATTACATACAAAGGATCCTGTCCCGAGCGAATCGAATTGGAACCGCGAACACGAACAGACATACCACCGCCCGGCTCTCCGTTATTTTGTGCAATGTTAACCCCTGAAACACGCCCCTGCATCATTTCAACAGGAGAAGAGGCTACACTCTTATTCAGATTATCACCGCTTAACCGGGTTGTTGCCCCGGTCAGATCACTCTTACGCTGTGAACCATAACCAACAACAACAAATTCACTAAGTTTCATTGCGTCCTGAATCATTGTTACATCTATTGTTTTTCTCCCCTGTACGGCTATCTCCTGAGAAATATAACCAACAAACGAAAACAAAAGAACAGCAGAAGTTTCAGGCACATTTATCGAAAATTCACCATTTATCCCAGAAGTGGTTCCCTGCATGGTTCCTATAATCTGGATATTTACCCCCGGAAGTGTTCCGGTTTCATCCCGAACTACGCCGTTTACCGTGCCCTGGGCGGATACTAAGCCTGTGCTCAGTAACACAAAGCACAGTGTGTAAATAATTAGTTGAAAAGGTTTTCTCATAATGGTTGGTTTTAATTGGTTAATACTTTATATCATTACAAAGAAAACGCATGAAATTGAATTAAAAAAGTCTGAAAATCAATAAATTGAAGATTTGCCACCACAAACGTTCTCACAAACGTTTGTGGTTGATAACTTTTTGAAATAAATAAAAAAAAAGACAAAATGATTGGGGTCAATTGATAAAATTTCTCTAATAAACCACCGATTTATCTATTTTTACAAGATTGTGCAAGTATCTTTATATATCACCTAATTTGAGCGGTTTGAGCCAGCAAAAAAGCGCTTTATATAGGTAAGCCCCAATTTGGAAATTGTTGCAATTCACCAAAGCCATGAAGATATTTTACCGTGAATTGCTTACAATTTCCTAATCGATTGATCGATTTACTTCTTTAAATCGTCCAATTTAGGTATCAGTTAACAATTATCTGTTTAACTTCACTTTAGAGTATGAGAGCCAATTCTATTAAACTTAAGGATATTGCCAAAGCGCTGAATCTTTCTATTTCCACTGTTAGCCGGGCTTTAAAAGATCATCCTGATGTGAAGCCGGAAACAATCAAGGCAGCCAAGCAATTGGCGGAATTCCTTCATTATACACCGGACGCCAATGCTCTTTCATTGCGGAACAGAAGAAGTAAAATTATAGGGTACATTACGCCTGAGATTTCATCTTTCTTTTTTCCTTCTGTTTTGAAGGGAATTGAAGAAATCGCCGATAAGAAAGGATACAATGTAATGATTCTGCAATCAAATGAATCCTACGAAAAAGAAGTTAGCTGCACTGAAGCCCTGTTATCGAAAAATGTGGATGGACTTATTATTTCTGTTACCAAAGAAACAAATGTCTTTCCTCATTTCGCTCTTGCTAAAATGGGTGGTGTACCCATCGTTTTTATTGATAAGGTTCCGAATAACTATGAAGGTGACAAAATTTCTGTTGACGGAGAAGAAGGCACCTTCAAAGCGATTGAATACTTAATCAATGCGGGATATAAAAAAATTGCAATCGGATTGGGAAATCCCAATATTTCCATTTCCCAAAATCGCCTTAACGGCTATTTAAGAGCTATAGAAAAATATAAATTACCTGTAAATCATGATTATATATACAATAGCAATAATACAGAGGAGGCTGAATACCTGACTAATAAAATACTGGAATTACCCTCCCCTCCCGATTCTATTTTTTCAATAAGCGACCAGGTAGTTGCAGGAGTTATGATTGCTGTAAATAAAAAAATGCTTAAAATTCCTGAGCAAATAGCTATTTTAAGTTTTAGCGATGAGCCTTTTTGCAACATGTTTAATCCGCCTTTAACGACCATAACACCAATGGGTTATGAAATGGGTAAAGAATCTGCCCAACTGCTCATTACCCGGATTGAAAGCAAGGAGACTAATTTTACACCTGAGGTGAAAAAACTAAAAGCAGAACTGATAATCAGAAAATCAACCTGAAATCCCAGTTTGTTATTGAGAACAATACTTCGTTAGACCTTCCTATTAGACTGAATATCTAATAGTTATATAATATAATTATTAATTTCCGAATGATTGAAAATCATTTAACATCATCTTCATAAAATTCCCAGGACAAGAATGAATGATTATCAGTATTTTACTAATCCTGTCCCAGAATTTCTTCCAGCTTGCTCTCAAGTGCTTTACCCCTTAATTTGCGTGCCAGTATTTTACCATCCCGGTCTAATAGCACGGTGTGTGGTATAGAAGTTACACCATAAGCTTTAGCTCCTTCGCTCTGCCAGTATTTCAAATCACATACCTGCGTCCAGGTGAGACCATCTTTTTCAATTGCACCAAGCCATGCAGCAGCATCGCGGTCGAGTGAAACACCGAAAATATCAAATCCTTTATCTTTAAAACGATTATAAATCCTCACAACCTCAGGATTTTCGCGCCGACATGGACCGCACCAGGCAGCCCAGAAATCAATCAAAACGACTTTGCCACGCAATGAAGAGAGACTTATGGGTTTCCCGTCTCTGTCGGGTAGTGTTATTTCCGGGGCCTGATTTCCAGGCTGTAGTGTCAATTCGAGGTCAACCCGTGATTTAAGATCCGCAACTAATTTATGATCAGCATATTTGAGATATAAAGCATCTGAAACTTTCCTAAAAACTGCCAGATCATCATCCATACTGAGCTTGTCGATAAAAAACAGACCGGCCGGGGATCCCGGATTTTCCATGAGTTGTTGATGTAAAAAAGCTTTCTGGGATTCAGAAATCTGTTCATAAGCCGCTTGAATTAAAGGCAATTGATCCATCATTTCCGCTTTTGCCCGTGATTCACTGAAGGCTTTATTAAGGCTGTCAAGTTGTTTATCAAACATTGAATTTTGGTACGCTATGTCATACAAAAGTCGGGTGGCTTCTGAACCGGCAATCACCGGGTTCAAGTTCAGCTTTTCCGCATTCAACTGTAAATCAATATTCTGACCGGTAAATAATAACATTACAAAATTCTCTGAAGACAGATACAGCCGGTAAATTGCGAGTTTTGAAGCAGGGACTTTAAAACTGAAAGTGCCATCAGGAGTGGTAACTTTAGTGGTTATGGCCGGAGGGGTGGTGGTAATATCAGATAAAGCCAGATTCTGGTTACCAATATTTTCACCTGAAATTTTTCCTTGAATTAAGAGGCTATCCTGTGAAAAAGCCATAGACCAGAAAACCATGCATATTGCAAGAAAGATTATTCTCCGAACCAGATACATCATAATGCTTGAATTTATTGTCCAAAAATAGTTAAAATACTGCGAGCTACAAGATCTTACTTCTTATTTCAGCTATCAGATTTCGGCTATCAGCTATCAGCTATCAGCTATCAGCTTTCAGCTACCAGCTATCAGCTATCAGCTTCAGTAGCGTTAGCTATCGAAATCTGACCTCCGGTCCCTTACCAGCTTGCCCCGCCCACTTTGGCGGGGAAGCCGAAGGGCCGATCTCGGTCCCTGAGCTCTCGGTTGGTGAGCTCTTGTCGAACCATGTCGAAGGGCTGACCTCGGTCCCTGAGCTCTCGGTTGGTGAGCTCTTGTCGAACCATGTCGAAGGGCCGACCTCGGTCCCTGAGCTCTCGGTTGGTGAGCTCTTGTCGAACCATGTCGAAGGGCTGACCTCGGTCCCTGAGCTCTCGGTTGGTGAGCTCTTGTCGAACCATGTCGAAGGGCTGACCTCGGTCCCTG
>JBBQIQ010000059.1:0-23208 GCA_038325075.1 Bacteroidales bacterium
AATTCAGCACACACTGCACTTGCTTCCTGTCAGGATTGCCACATGGCAACCATGCAGGGTAAGGCTGGTGGACACACTTTCTTCGCAAAAGGCAATTTCAATGGTTGTAATGATTCAGGATGCCACACTGATGCCAGTGCATCTTCTGATGGTCTTTGGCTTAATCCAAGGGCTGAAATCAAATTAAAACTAGATGAACTTGCTGCCGCTCTTAACGTTGGTGGCGTTGATATTATGAACAGGAACCCTGATGCTGAGCACAACCTCTGGGCTGCCAACACTACCAACAAATATGATGGCTACCTTAACATTTACGATCCCATCAACAACTCCGATGGTCCATCCAATAATGCGGTGGTTTTCCAAAACCCAGCCCCTTCAAATTCATGGAGCCAGGATCAGAAAGACTACAACCTTACCCTGCCGAAAATCACTCTTACCAATGCACAGATGGGTTCTATCATCAACTTCCAGTTGTGCCTGAGAGATTACAGCCTGGGAATTCACAACTATAAATACACAAAAGCCTTGTTGGCAAATTCGATTAGTGCTCTTGCTACCAAAGGAGTATAATAACAGTTTCTAAGTCCAAATAAAAAAGCCGCTGCGGGTAATAACTGCAGCGGCTTTTTTATTTTGTTTCTATATTCCCTGATGATAGTGTCCGACTAAATATTGAAAACAATGCTAACAGAGGTTGAGATTCCTCACTTCGTTCGGAAAGACAATTAGTTAGAATTTTAAAGGAGGGGGTGGGCGGTGGCGAAGCCGCCACCCACCCCCTCCCCACCATCTAACCTCAGAAAGCCCAGTCATTCCGAACGAAGTGAGGAACCGACCAAAGGGAGCTCACCGAAGGCAATCTCCTAATAGTTTACCGGACACTATTGAAACATTTCATCTAAAAAACTAAAATTTAAGTGCAGGCAATTTTTAATTGTCTCTCATAAATACTTGCACATTATTCTAATCAATAGTCAGGTAATGGTTTCATTACAAATATTTAAAGTAGTTTCCAGCCGACCCTATTTACCCACAATAGAAAAACTGATCTAAAAGTCTGACCATTTTTTCCTTGTTGCAACTAACATCTTCACGTAAATGTTCGTCGTTGTAGCTGCGCAATTTCCTGGCTACACCAAGAATAACACCTTCTGAAAAGACACCGTACTTAAGGTAAATATCAGCCTGCGACTCAAGCAATGAAGCTGATTCCCAGCATGAAACCGGTAATTTATTCAGTTGGTCAAGCCTTGTTTTGTTTTTGTCGTCGAAGATATTGACATCAACGTAGGTTTTTTCAGCCTTTTTGAGTGAATCTTCCATTTCGAGTCCGTGGCGTGCGGCTACTGTAAGACCGGCCAAAAGCAGGTAGATGTCGGCCGACCCATCCGGGCATCTGAACTCAACCGTCTGCAATTGCGAGAAATCTTCATCGTTTGGTTTCTCAAGAGGGTTGGCATGATAAATCATTTTATTTTCACCGGTCCAGCCAAGCGGCACCCTAACAAGTACACTTCTGTTGCGATCACCCCAGCAGATGTTGGTAGGGGCTTCCTGGTGAGGCACCAGTCTGAAGTAAGATGTGGGGTTGTTATTGCCAAATGCCGTGAGCGAAGGTGCCAGTTCCAGATAGCCTGCGATAACCTTGCGGGCGGTTTCACTGAGTTTCCCGTCCTTTATCATTTGGTTCTGGCCGTCCTTCATCAGTTTGGTGTGAATATGCAAACCGCTGCCGGCTTTGCCAATGGTAATTTTTGGCGCAAAGGTTACTTTAACTCCGTATTTATAAGCGAGTGATCTCAGAATCCATTTAGCAATGACTAACTGGTCGGCTGCTTCTTCGAGATTGGTGGGCGTAAACTCAATTTCATTCTGCTCGAATAGCTTGCCATCCTGTGTAAAGTTGCCGACTTCGGAATGCCCGTATTTGATCAGGCAGCCAACCTTGGCCATTGCTGTCATGGCTTCAGTGCGAAAGTGCTCCCACTTCGCAAAAGGATAAGATTCGTGGTATCCCTTCTGGTCAACGGCCTTGAAAAGTTCTTCATCCTCGCTGATCACATAATACTCCAGTTCTCCCATTACATGGAAACTGTACCCGGTTTTCTCTTTCAATGCCTTGTGGGCTTTCCGAAGCACATATTCAGGCGAACTCTCAAGAGGCTGACCATCCTTGTTGTAATATGAACAAAGAATATCGAGTGAAGGAACCTCTGAAAAAGGGTTAACAAATGCTGTTCTGTAGCGGGGAATTACATAGAGGTCGCTTGAGCCGGTTTGAATAAACGGGAAAAGGCTTGATCCGTCAATGCGCTCACCGGTTGTCAGAATACTGCTCAGATGTTCACGCGAACTGATCACAAAGTTCAGCGTTTTAAGGCGGCCATCCCCGCCAACATACCTGAAATTAACCATCTCAATATTATGGTCCTCGATGTATTTAATAAGATCTGCTCTTGTAAATTCAACTGCTGGTTTGTTGAGGTATTGAACCAGTGGATTGGGATTCATTTCAGTAAAGTTAGTCATTGCGTTCTATGGTTAAACAGCTATTGTGAAAGCTGGATGAGTGATGCCGTATTAAAAGGCAGCTTGTTTTGAAAGGGTTCAAAATTAGAAAGATTTTTTTCAGGAAAAGTATGTTTTTTTAAGCTGCATAAATTTTTGAGGGCATATTTAAATGTTTATTTCATGCAAGCCTCTGGAATTGACAAAATGGGGGCCACCGAAATAACAGCAATTTTCAATAGGCTGAATTATTTGCTTTTATTGATTTATTGATCCGAATCTGGCTGTCAGGCGATACAATGACTACATTTGCAGTGTTTTTATCCCGAGTAATGAATCCGAACGAACTACTTTTTTTCTCCATATTTGTAATTGTAATTGCAGGTTTTTTGGTGCTTGATCTCGGGGTTTTTGACAAGCGCAACCATATTGTTCCATTTAAAGAAGCGCTTGCCAAGACTATCCTTTGGATAAGTGTTTCCCTGGGATTCTATGTTTTAATAATTTTCCACGGTGAGTGGTTTCACATGGGAGGTAATGGGAGTATTGAGGAAATCAGGTTCCTGATAACAAAATACGGCCACCCTGTTAATATCGATGGCCTCAGTTATACCGAAGCGCTTCGTTTATACAACAACAATCTTAGTCTTGAATACCTGACAGGGTACCTGATTGAGATATCATTGTCTGTTGACAATATTTTCGTCATGGTGATGATTTTCTTTGCTTTTGGTGTTGATCCGAAGTATTACAGGCGTGTGCTGATCTGGGGAATTTTGGCTGCCATTGTACTCAGGTTTCTTTTCATCTTTTCGGCATCGGCTATTATAATGAAATTTGAGTGGGTACTTTACCTTTTTGGAATGCTGCTGATATACACCGGAATAAAAATGTTTATCACCCGCAACAAGCAGGAAAAGATAGATATTGCCCACCATCCGGTTGTAAAATTTGTTTCGGGGCATTTCCCGGTTTATCCGACTTTTGTAGGGCACCATTTTGTTATCACTAAAAACGGCAAGCGCTACATTACTCCGCTTCTCATTGTCCTGTTGGTAATCGAATTCAGCGATGTTATTTTTGCAGTAGATTCGATTCCGGCTATTTTTTCAATAACCAAGGATCCTTATGTGGTTTTTTTCTCCAATGTGTTTGCTATCCTTGGACTAAGATCAATGTTTTTCATGTTGATAAATATCATTGAGCTTTTCAGATACCTGAAGACCGGCCTGGCTTTCTTATTGGTATTTATCGGAATAAAAATGCTTATAAATCACGAATGGCTTATTAAGATAGGATTCACTACTTTGCATTCACTTCTTGTTATACTTTCTATTCTTGGGATAAGTATCATTGTATCATTGGTATTCCCTGAAAAGCGGTCAACCTGATTGCATCCTCTTGTCCGGAGTTTCGGCATTGTAGTTGGATTTATAAAAAAAAGCCGGGTTTCCCCGGCTCCAGAGCCACTAATGGGACTCGAACCCACGACCTGCTCATTACGAATGAGCTGCTCTACCAACTGAGCTAAAGTGGCAAAAAAGCCTGCCTGGATATTCAAGCAGGCTCTTAAAATAAACTGGTCGGGATGAGAGGATTCGAACCTCCGGCCTCTTCGTCCCGAACGAAGCACGCTACCAGGCTGCGCTACATCCCGCCATGACTGATTGCTTTCACAATCAGGGCTGCAAAAGTAATGAATTTCAGATTTAGATATGAGGATTCGGAATATTTTTTTCTATATTTTTATCTGTAAATTGCATTATTTAGTACTAAGTATTGCATAGTACTATTTAATGCATTATCTTTGCAGCGTCGATTAACTCATAATAACATGGAAAAGGCCGAATCAACCATTGCCCAGATGCGGAAAGGAGTGCTCGAAATGTGTGTTCTGGCAGCCATCAGCAGCAGGGAAGCCTATGCATCCGATATTCTGGTGCAGCTCAAACAATCGCACCTTATTGTAGTAGAAGGCACGCTCTATCCGATCCTCACAAGGCTCAAGAACGATGGGTTTCTAAGCTATCGATGGGAAGAATCCACTTCGGGGCCACCCCGCAAATACTACACCATTACCCCGCCAGGTATTGAATTCCTGAATGAACTCCGCTCCGGGTGGGATGAGCTTAACACTGCCGTGAGCAGGTTGTTTTCAACAGATATTAATTCAGAACCTTCAAATACCCCCGAAAAATGAAAAGGAACTTCCCGGTAAATATTGGAAAGCGATTGTTCAACATCGACGAAGATGCATTTGAGATCCTTAAAAGTTACCTGAACAGGCTGCGAAATTTCTTCTCGGCCGATGAAGGTCACGAGGAGATCCTTGCCGATATTGAAATGCGAATTGCCGAACTGCTCGAACAAAAGGTGGAAATCAAGGGACAGGGAATCGTGATTCTTGAATACATCCATGAGGTTATCAATGAAATGGGTGAGCCGGGCCAGCTATCCGAATCTGAAAACAACAGTGCCAGGCAGACGGCTTCTTCCAGAACAACCGGAAAGCTATTCCGTGATCCGGCTAACCGGAAAGTCGGAGGGGTAGCTGCCGGTATTTCTGCTTTTTTTGGTATCGATCCGGCCTGGGTGAGGCTGATATTTATTTTGTCAACGCTGCTTTACGCCAGTGGCCCGATTATTTATATAATCCTCTGGATTATTCTTCCTGAAGCGCAGACAACCTCTGAGAAGCTTGAAATGCAACGTCAGACAATCAATATCGGAACTCTAAAAGAAGAGTTTGCATCTGCCAGCGCCGGGATACAAAAGGGCAGTCGTTCTTTTTTCGGAGCATTTGGTGAGTTTCTGCGCAATGCAATTGAGATTGTTGCCAGGCTGATCGGTTGGTTTTTTCAACTGTTTGGAAGGCTGGCCGGGCTCATGCTGCTTGCACTGGTATTGTTGTCGTATTTCGGGATAAGCCTCGCCTTTCTTGTTAGAGAAGATATGGGTATGGGTGGCTTTAATTTTGATTCTGTTACCATGTACCAGGTTTTTCAATGGATGGTACCTTCAACCTCGGACCGCTGGTTGTTTTACATTGCCTTCATGCTGATTCTTGTCGCCTTATCAGGTCTTTTAATTTACGGAGGACTGAGACTGCTCCTCAAATGGCCTCCATTGCGCTGGCCAGTGGTTTTAGCTTTTGTACTGATTCTGTTTGCAGGCTTTTTCACAGCCGGAAGTGCTATTTTCAGGTATTCACGATCAACAGATTACCTAAGCTCGGCCAATGAACAAAACAAACTGCCCATGCCTCCCGGTAATCTTCACATTATATCGGGAAGCTGGGATGTGCAAAATGTCTTTAACCCCATGACAGGCGATTCAACCAGAAAGACCAGTTCAAGTGTGCTGGGTGAAATTAATTTCAGTTTCAGGCCTGCCCCTGGCGATAGTCTTCTTGTAACATTGATCCGTTCAGCTTCTGCCTCAGATCAGTCTGGAGCAGCAGGGTTTAGTTCCAGAATAAGATACAACTTCGGAATAGCGGATTCATTACTCACCATAAACCCGTATTATACTTTCCCGTTTGAAGACGGGATGCACTATCAGGAGCTCTCAGTTATTATTGGCATACCGGTAAACAGGGAAGTATATATTGACAGGGAAATTTGCTGGAAGGCGAGGTATAGTGATTTTATCGACTGTGACAATGATGGAGGTCGTTATCTTATGACATCTTCGGGACTTACAAAAAAGAAAACTGAATTACCGGTAGCTGATTCTACAGCAATAGCACGGTAAGTTCATGGTGTACAGGTTTGTCCTTTTGTTTCAACAAATCAGCCTTGACTCCTTTTGTCAAGGCTGATTTGTTTTTATGATTCCCTCAAAAGCGCTTCACTTCTTTGTTCCTGATCAGTAACGATGATTTTAGTTAATTTCGCTGACTATTTGATTCAAGCACAGTTTTCATAATGAATATTCCTTCAATTGACATTTCAGCCTACAACTATCCCTTGCCGGATGAACGGATAGCCCGCTTCCCGCTTGAAAAGCGCGACCAATCTAAACTTCTTCTGGTAAAGGATGATCAAATATCTGATAGTTTGTTCAGCAGGATTGCCTCTCATATTCCAGGAGGAAGTCTGCTGGTTTTCAACGATACCCGTGTTATAAGAGCAAGATTGGAGTTTTTTAAACCCGAAGGTGCACGCATCGAAATTTTTTGCCTTCAACCCGATGGTGCTTACGGCCAGACACATCAGGCAACCTGGAAATGTTTTATCGGGAATGCCAAACGATGGAAAGGCGGTGAACTGAAAATGGAGATTTCATTCCCCGGCAGCATCATCACTCTTAAAGCGGTTCGTGGAATAGCTTTAGGTGATGCCCATCTTGTTCATTTTGAATGGGATTCCCCTGAAATGCCTTTCGAGCAGGTTTTAGAGTTCGCCGGTAAAGTTCCCTTGCCACCCTACCTGAACCGCGAACCGGTTGAAAGCGATATCGGGCGCTACCAGACCATTTATGCCCGCTTCAATGGTTCGGTGGCAGCTCCGACGGCCGGCCTTCATTTTACGCCTGCAATACTCGAAAGTCTTGAAGCAGCGCATTGCACGTTCGATTACCTTACCTTGCATGTGGGTGCAGGAACCTTTAAACCGGTTTTAGTTTCTGATGCCCGGCAACATCAAATGCACGAAGAAGAATTGATTGTAGGGAAATCGTTTCTGTTGAGGCTCTTGCAAAACCTTCAGGGACATATTGTACCGGTTGGCACAACTTCGATGCGCTCACTCGAAAGTCTTTATTGGTTGGGCGTTCAGATAATCAATGGTCAGGAGCTCGCAGGGCATTTCAATATTCGGCAATGGGAGCCTTATGAGTCGGATGTTAAAATTCCACCGGTCGAATCGTTACAGGCTATTCTGGATTTTATGACCCGAAAAAGAATAAATTTCATCCACGGTTTTACCGGAATTATGATTGTGCCGGGTTATAAATTCCGTATCTGCAATGTGCTGGTGACTAATTTCCACCAGCCTCAAAGTACCTTGCTGCTATTAGTGGCTGCTTTTATCGGTGAAAGTTGGGAAAAAGCCTATCAATATGCCCTGGAAAATAACTTCCGTTTTCTAAGTTACGGCGATAGCTGTCTGTTTTTCAGGAAAGAATGAGAGATAGTTAAAAATTTCGTTTTGATGAAAAATCTGAAAAGAGGTTGGTGCCATATTGGTGTTTCCGTGGCTTGATGATGGGAAACGATAGACACCACCCCCGCCGCGGCTGCCCCGCAGTATCCGGTGGGCGGGGCCATTCCGATCCCGTACGTTCGGGATCGGGACACCAATTATTCTTTATAAGGTAAAAACAAATAGAGCCAGTAGATGATGGAAATAAAAATTTAAACAGTCTCTGAATCTAACTGAAGCTAATCTTTCTCACACATATTTATTGAGCTATGATCTTCTTGTTAATTGGTGAAAGCGGTTCCGGCAAAACGACTTTATTGAAGGAGTTAGCCATGATGCTCAGAAAAAACAACCTGACCCCGGGCGGTTTTACTGCTCCCGGCACCTGGCATAATGGTGTGCGATCGGGTTTTGTGCTTCACGATCTTTATCATAAAACTAAATATCCTTTAGCAGAAATCGGTAAAACAGGCACTGAAATGCAGGGCCGTTTCGTTTTTAATGAAGAGACATTGGGAGTCGGAAATATATTGCTACAGCAGCAGGCCAATGACATTATAATCGATTTTATTCTTGTTGATGAGGTTGGCCCATTTGAGCTTAGGGGCAAGGGTTGGGCTCCTTCGCTTGAACTTCTCGCCAGGGTTGAAAAACCGCAAATCTGGACGGTGAGGCCTCAACTCGTTGACCAGGTTCCGGAGCGGTGGGGATTCAGGCCAATTCATGTTTTTTCGGCATTAATGGATAGCCCTGAGCAGGTTTTCAGGAAAATCACCGAACTTTGTTCTTTCCCAAAAAGATGACCGAAGATTCTGAGGTTACCGGAATTGTGCTGGCAGGTGGCAAAAGCCGCCGCATGGGAGCCGATAAAGGCCTGATGGTTTTTCGTGGCAAGCCACTGGTTCAATATTCGATTGACCTGTTAAGCCTTTTTTGCGATCGCATTCTGATCAGCAGCAACAATCCGGCATACAATTCGTTTGGTTACGAACTTGTTGCTGACCAAATTGCCGGGGCCGGGCCAATGGGTGGTATAGCTGCCTGCCTTGGGAAAAGCAGTACAGAATTGAACCTGGTCCTATCGTGCGATATGCCGCTCGCTGATCCGGTTATCTTCCAGACTTTATTGAAATTATCCGGCGATTTTACATTTGTCGTCCCGCTTGACGACATAGGACGGGCAGAACCACTGTGTGCTGTATATAAAAAGGACAGCCTCCTGATCATGCAAAAACAACTTGCTGCGCAAAGCTATAGAATGACTGAACTATACAAAAATGCACCTGTAAGGTTGGTTACTCCGGATGAATATCCCTTACCATTTCACGAAAAGTGGTTTATGAACCTCAACACTTTAAAGGATTTTGATACCGCTTGTATTATTTAATCTGTTATAAGGAACCTAATCTGCCGTTTAGTTTGCTAATTTAGCCGGTCTTTATTCATCAGAATAGTTAATGGATCTGAATTTACCCCACACCGAAAATATCAAATTTCATTTACCTGACGAACGCTGGATGAAAGCTGCAGTGGCTGGTGGGCTTTGGGCTGCTTTCGAAATCATCATCGGGAGTTTTTTGCACAATCTGCGAATCCCGTTTGCCGGTAGCATCCTTGCTTCTTTTGGCGTAATTCTGATGATTTCATTTCATCGTCTCTGGCCTGAAAAGGGCCTGGTCTTGCGGGCAGGACTGATTTGTGCACTGATGAAATCGATTTCGCCAAGTGCCCTTATTTTAGGACCCATGATCGGCATTATGACAGAAGCCATCCTGATTGAACTTTCGATCAGGACTTTTGGGTTCAATAAAGTCGGTTACCTGATCGGGGGTGTGTTGGGTGTGTGCAGTGCTTTGTTCCATAAAGTTATCAGCATCCTGATTCTCTACGGAAACGATATCATTCAGGTTTATCTTAATATTTACAGGTTTGCTGTCAAACAGATCGGCATACCCGATGCCGACCCCTGGTTTGCAGTGTTTGCCCTTCTCGGGATTTACATTGTTGGTGGAATTCTGGCTGCTACCATTGGCATTTCAATTACCATTGACAGCGAAGTGAACGTTGATGAGCGATTTCATGATGATAAAGAACTTCAATTTTCACCTATTACTGCTGCATTTGGCAAATATTCGCTGCCTCTATTGTTGTTGCATTTGCTTTCCATTCCTTTTCTAATATTGTTTATTTTGAAAACCGGCCTTTTAATTGGCACTTCAGTTGTCATAATCTGGGCATTCTTACTTTACCTGAAGTATCCCGGTGTTTACAAACGATTCCGGAAACCCGTACTATGGTTGCAGTTCATGATAATTACCGTAATCGCTACCTTCTTCTGGGAAAGGGAATGTGAATTTCTGGTCTGTTTCAGTCTGGAAGGTTTAAGGGCAGGCCTAACCATGAGTCTCAGGGCAGTGGTTGTCATCATGGCTTTTTCTGCATTTAGTGTGGAACTCCGCAATCCGGTTGTCAGAGGATTTCTCGAAAAGAAAGGCATGCAAAATCTTTATTTTGGAATGTCGGTTGCTTTTGCAGCATTGCCTTACATGATTGCTCAGATTCCTGGTGCCCGGCAACTGATCAGGCATCCCGGAAAGGCCGTTTCAACGGCTTTGTTGAATGCCCGGCAATGGCTTGATCACTTCAGGAGGAATGAGCCACAGATTTAGTATGGCCATGTTTGTAATTGTATTTGTATTTCCCCGAATGGTCTTCAACTCATTCAGATTGATTATTTTTGAACCATAAAACCACAACCGGCTATGACCGAAGTGCTAACAAACAAAAAGAAACATCCTGCACCCGACCCGGTAGTGGAAATGTCGTTCTGGGACCACCTCGATGCTCTTCGGGGCCATCTGTTTCGCTCGGTTCTTGCAATTGTGGTTTTAGCGATTGTTGCTTTTCTCAACCGCGGATTTATTTTTGACAAGATCATATTAGCTCCAAAAGATTCCGGCTTTATCACAAACCGTTTGCTTTGCAGGATGGGCGAATGGATGAATATTCCATCCCTTTGCCTGGGAAATTTTGATCTTAAAATCATTAACATAAACCTGTCGGGGCAGTTCACTACCCACATGTACATCAGTTTTTTTGCCGGCATGGTTGTGGCGGCCCCATATATTATCTGGGAAATCTGGCGTTTTATCAAACCCGCATTATATGATAAGGAACGTAAACATTCCTCTGGTGCTGTAATAAGTATGTCGTTACTTTTTATGACGGGAGTGTTGTTCAGCTATTTCCTTATTGTACCGCTTACGCTCAGTTTCTTTGGTTCTTATCAGGTTAGCGATGCCGTAAACAACCAGATCGCCCTTTCTTCATATATAAGTACTGTTGTATCTGTCACGTTCTCTTTGGGAGTGGTCTTCGAGTTACCGGTATTTGTCTATTTTCTGACTAAAGTCGGTATTATAACACCGGAATTTCTGAAGCGCAATCGAAAATATACCCTGGTAGTCCTGCTGATTATAGCCGCAATTATTACGCCCCCCGATATTATAAGCCAGATCCTTGTAGCAATTCCTCTTTATGGGCTATACGAATTGAGTATCCTTGTTTCGCAGCGGATATACAAACGTAACCAAAAGAATGCATAAACTGTAACCTTCGGATACCCTCTGCGTCAAACTTTCCGTAACAACAATAAACTATTATGGCAGAAACAAAATTGTACCGATCCTTTCACGGACGGGTTATTGGTGGGGTGGCCAGCGGATTGGCCGATTTCTTCGGGATGGATCCCACAATCGTAAGGCTTATTTTCGTTTTACTGGCCGTTTTTGGCGGTGGCGGAGTGCTTCTGTATATCATATTATGGATTGTACTTCCCGAGAAAAAAGCCTTTAATACTTACAATGCTTACGGCACAGCATCTTCACCTGCTCCTCAACCTTCTTCTGACGCTGGAAACGGTGGTGGCGGGGTTGGGGAAACCTTCGATGGATTCGAAAACAAGGATCGTGGATACACCCCTGATTCGGGCCAGGTAGCCAAGCGAAAATTTGAAGGTAGTCTTATCGGAGGGCTAATTCTCATACTTATTGGCGTGTTCTTTCTTGCAGAAAAATTCATCCCGAACATCAATTTCGGCGATTTCTGGCCTTTGCTGCTGGTTGTCGTTGGCCTTGTGCTGATATTTAACAGTTTGCCCGGCAGAAATAAAAACCGCGAAGAAAATGGCGATGTTCAATAAATCAAAATAACTACTAAAAGCAAAAAACCATGAGCTATCGTAAAATATTCTGGGGAGTTGTACTGGTTATGATCGGGATACTCTTTATCCTCAAAAATGTTGGTGTTATCTTTTTCGACTGGTTTTCTTTCTGGAGACTCTGGCCTTTAGTTCTCATACTTTGGGGTATATCGCTTATCCCGGTTAAAGATTATCTGAAACTCATTTTTTCAGTTGCAGCCATTGGGTTGTCGGTTTTATTAGTGAGCAGATATGACAAAACCGGGTATTACGACTTTGGATGGGACAATAAAAACCACCGTTTCGAAAAGAACTGGAGCGACAATGAATGGCGTGAAGGAACTGCTGAACAGGAACTATTCCAATCGTATGATTCAGTTATACAACGTGTTAAACTTAATCTTGATGCGGCTGTCGGCGATTTCAGACTTGACTCAGTGACTGAACCCGATAAGTTGCTCACCTTTGAGAAAAAGGGCAACATTGGTAATTACAGCATGACCTCCGAAGGCGATAGTGCCGACAGGGTCATCAATCTTAAGATTGAAGATTCAAAAGTTAAGTTCCGTAACAAGGGAATGCGCGTGAAACTTGGATTAAACCCCAAACCTGTCTGGGATTTTGATTTCGATATCGGGGCAGCGAGCATCGATTTCGACCTGAGCAATTATAAAGTTGGTAAACTAAGTATTGATGGCGGGGCTTCCTCCATCGAAATGAAACTGGGCGATTTGAACGACCTGACTGAAGTAGATATTAATGCCGGGGCTTCTTCTATAGATATTCAGATTCCTGAAAGCAGCGGGGCCGAACTTCGGACCGAAACAGTTCTTTCAAGCCGTAATTTCGAAGGCTTTAAAAAGATTGAGGATGGCCTTTTCAGGACAGATAATTTTGAGAAAGCAACTAAGAAAATCACCATTAGCATTGATGCCGGTGTTTCGAGCGTTGATGTTAACAGGTATTAGTCGCCGGGATTGAATATAATGATCGCCGGGTCTCAGCCAGACCCGGCGATTAGTTTTTAATAGAGGGGTAATTCACTCCGGTCCGGGATCAGGGAATGAGCATTCTTTCCCCAAAAACAGGCTGAACAACCTGCACAGTTCGTCCGGAGCGTCTGCATGCACCCAATGCGATGCACCGGGGATGGTTTGCACGATGGATGCAGGGAAATTCTTTTTGATCTGCGGAAGGTCATCATCAATAATATAATCTGATTTACCTCCTTTAATAAACAAAGCTGGCCCGGCAAATTGGCCATTGCTTTCGATGCCTTCAAATATATAGTCCATATTGGCGCTGATTGCCGGCAAGTTTAGCCGCCAGTCGAATGTATGTCTGGTTTTCCGGTATAGGTTCTTCATAACGAAAAGCCTGATTCTTTTGTTGGGAATGCTGTTTTCCAATAGCATTTCCACTTCCTCGCGTGTGCTGACTGCTTCGAAATTGACAGCCATCATGGCACTGATCATATCGAAATGAACATTCCGGCCGGGGTACTTTCTCAGGCTGATGTCAACCACCACGAGTTTCTCAACCATTTCAGGATGCTCAAGTGCGAAGGTCATGGCAACTTTTCCACCCATAGAATGGCCGATGATCATTGGTTTTTTCAGTTCATGTTCCTCAATAAATTCGTTGAGGTCATCAGCCATAGCCATATAATTGAAAGTCGGGCTGTGGGGCGATTGTCCGTGGTTACGCAAATCGGGGATATACACCGAAAACTTAGCGGCAAGTCTTTTGCCCAGGGTAACCCAGTTGTCGGAGATCCCAAAAATGCCATGAAGGATAATGAGCGGCTGGCCTTCACCAAAGTGACGATAGAAGAGTTTCATGGATGGAAGTACAAAGTTAAAGGGTTGCAAAATTTCAGGGTTTCAAGCCTGCCCGACTGACTTTTACAATGCTGAATCTAAGAGTGATTGTTGTCGGTCAGGCGGGGTTACAGGGTTACAGAGTTTCAGGGTTAAAGGGTTTCAGGGTTACAAAATTACAGGGTTTCAGGGTTTTGCATTAGCCCTTGTGAATTTTTTAATTGTAGGGACACGACATGTCGTGTCCCTACAATCAAAAAATTATCGTGCTCCATGCTCCATGCTCCATGCCCTGAGCCCTGAGCCCTGAGCCCTGAGCCCTGTGCCCTGAGCCCTGAGCCCTGAGCCCTGTGCCCTGTGCCCTGTGCTCTGTGCTCTGTGCTATGTGCTATGTGCTCTGTGCTCTGTGCTCTGTGCTCTGTGCTCTGTGCTCTGTGCCCCGTGCCCTGTGCCCTGTGCCCCGTGCTCTGTGCCCTGTGCTCTGTGCTCTGTGCTCTGTGCTCTGTGCTCTGTGCCCTGTGCCCTGTGCCCTGAGCCTTGTGGCTTCGATACATTTTGCGAATCAGCCCGCTTGTATATTTCAGCATTTTGGTCGCAAAACACTCAGCCACCGGCCCTGCGCCCTGTGGCTTCGATACATTTTTCGAAAACTTAAATCTTACTCTAAATCAACGCTGATCTCGAAAAACACTCAGCCACCGGCTCTGAGCCCTGAGCCCTAGAGCCCTGCGCTCTGAGCCCTGCGCCCTGTACTAATTATAAAGCTTGTTTCGTTGCTCTTTCAGCCGGTCATCGCTAATGTAGTCATCATAATCCATCAGTTTGTCTATCACGCCTTTGGGTCCGATTTCGATGATGCGGTTACAAACTGTTTGAATAAACTCATGGTCGTGTGACGACATCAGGATATTGCCTTTGAATTTAATAAGCGTATTGTTGAATGCCTGTATGGACTCAAGATCAAGGTGGTTGGTAGGCGTATCGAGCAGCATTACATTGGCATTGCGGATCATCATACGTGCGATCATGCATCGCACTTTCTCGCCGCCTGATAGTACATTGGCTTTCTTGTAAATCTCTTCACCAGAGAAAAGCATTTTACCCAGAAACCCGCGCAGGTATAGCTCTGTAGTATCCTGAGAGAACTGTCCCAACCAGTCTGTCAGTGTAAGATCATTTTTAAACAATTCTTCATATTCCAGCGGAAGATAGGCTTTTAGAATCGTCTGTCCCCAGATAAAGGATCCGCTGTCGGGCTCATCGTGACCCTTCAGAATTTCGAAAAGAGCGGTCATGGCGCGGGTGTCCCTTGAAAGAAAGACAATCTTATCGTCTTTCATCATAGTAAAGTTAACATTTTTGAAGAGTGTTGTGCCATTGATGCTTTTTGTCAGCCCTTTTACTTCAAGAATGTTGTTCCCGGGTTCGCGCTCAGGTGTAAAAATTATGCCCGGATACTTGCGTGTAGAGGGTTTTATTTCTTCGATGTTGAGTTTCTCAATCATCTTTTTACGGCTGGTTGTCTGCTTCGATTTCGAAGCATTGGCGCTGAAACGGGCAATAAATTCCTGAAGCTCTTTTTTGCGCTCTTCGGCCTTTTTATTCTGGGTTTGAAGTTGCCTGAGTGCCAATTGACTCGACTCATACCAGAAAGAATAGTTACCGGCGAACATCTGTACCCGGCTGAAATCAATATCAACAATGTGTGTGCAGATCGAGTCGAGGAAGTGCCTGTCGTGCGAGACCACCAGCACTGTGTTATCAAAATTGGAAAGATATCCTTCAAGCCAGTTAACAGTTTCGAGGTCAAGGTCGTTGGTAGGCTCATCGAGAAGGAGATTGTCGGGTTTGCCAAAAAGGGCCTGGGCGAGCAGTACTTTTACCTTTTCTTTACCATCAAGTTCTCTGACTAATTTTTCATGAAGGTTTTCTTTGATACCTAAACCACTCAAAAGGCTGCCAGCTTCACTCTCGGCGTTCCATCCATTCATTTCGGCGAACTTTTCTTCCAGTTCAGATGCCCGGTGACCATCGTCTTCGGTAAAATCAGTTTTCGAATACAGGGCATCCTTTTCATGCATTACCTTCCACAGTTCAGAATGACCCATTAAAACAGTTGAAATCACGGTGTATTCATCAAATTCGGAGTGGTTCTGCTTAAGCACCGACATTCTTTCACCCGGGGACATGGTTACGGTACCTTTCATATTATCAATTTCACCCGAAAGCATTTTAATGAAGGTTGATTTCCCTGCCCCGTTTGCTCCGATAATGCCGTAACAGTTGCCTGGGGTAAAATTCAAATTTACATCCTGAAAGAGTATGCGTTTCCCGAACTGTATGCCCAGGTTAGAAACTGTAATCATTTAATATTGTGTTAATTGTAAATGGAGTTAACTTCCTTTAAGGAGGGCTGCAAAGGTAGGTATTTAATTTTAGAAACAAAGCCGCTGATTTAGGGTATAAAAATCATGCATGATAATTGCGGTAATTTCCTTTATGTATTGAAAATCTTTTTTTTAACCGGACAACAATTTATATTATTTTATGCTTACATCAGATATCAAAAAATGAGAATGTGAATAATGAAACTTTATTTATTTAAATTTTTGACCGCCGGTCAGGCCTACGTTGGTTTTCAGCGGACTCATAAGCGAAACACTTGCAGTTGAAGCTACTCCCACACTGCCGGCACCTAAACCCACTGAAATAGAAATATCAGCTTTCGTGCCAACATCATCTATTTCGCCCCGATCATAGGCAGTTACAGTAAACCCGGCTTTGGCACCGGTACTTACCACACCTAAAGCACCTTTTACTCCAAGTCCTATAGAAACAGTGGTATTATCTTTTTTGAAATTCCTTTTAACTGAACCAGCAACAATGGCAGAGCATCCAATCCCAAAACTTCGCAATTATGTCACAGTTTACAGATCGAAATCGAAATCTTATACTTTGAATTTTCCGGGCAGTTGTTCGCTTCTGGTTTCTTTTTGCATACTTCATCAGGTGGGGCAGGCTTCGCAAAAACGGAACAATCCGTTCCGCAATTGTTGTGGGCTGGAAACTGAAAGCTCAGGCTGAACTATTCTTCAGGCACACTTCTCTGTTTTATCTGTAAAAGAAACGGCAACCCAGGGTTGGATTGCCGAAATGACATCGTTCACTGATTGAAGTGATATATTATATTTGGTAAGCTGACAGGCCGTTGCTGTTTGCCCGGAAACAATTACAATTTAATAAACTCCACCCTCCGGTTCATGGCCTTGTTTGAAGGTGTATCATTAGATGCCACCGGCTTTGTTTCGCCCAGGCCATCCGCTTCGAGGCGGGAAGCATCAATGCCAAAGGTTTTAACGAGCTCATTTTTTACGGATGCTCCCCTGCGTTTCGAGAGATCGAGATTTGCTGCATCGGCTCCATCGCTGTCGGTATGGCTTCGCCGATCATCTTAAACCAATTGCCCGGATATAGATTTGTTGTAACAACTTCACCTGAGACTTCTTCAGAAAAGAAGACAAAAACAGCTTTCTCTGAACTTTCAAAAACCGGAGGGGTTATTAATGCATACAGTGCAATAAAACTTGCAGGGGAAACGACAGGCAGATAGATCCATCCCCGAAGCCGGGATTTATAAAAACAGAGGACATTCAGGAATATTCCTGATCCCGAGCCTGTTTTGAATTTCGTAATTATAGCCATTCAAATAATTCAGGATGTCTGAAAATCCAGATACCTTATGCCACATTTCCGACTTCAACAGCCTGAAATTCAGGTTCTGGTCATTTGTTGCCATGTTTCTGCTTGTATTTGTGCATGGCTATAACCTGCAGGATAATTATATGCAACCCTGGACTGTTCCGGGTGAGCCGCTCACCTTCACGGCGTTTACTGAATATTTTCTGGCCAACGGCATCTTCAGGTTTCGCATTCCGATGCTGTTTATTATTTCGGGTTATCTTTTCGCAATGCATGATTACCGGCCTTACGGTCAACGAACACGCAAAAGGCTGCGCACCCTGCTGCTTCCTTATCTTATCTGGAGCGGCTTTGGCCTGGCACTGACCTGGATTCTTGAAATCTATCCCTATACCCGGGATGTGGTTGCCGGTTCGCATATTGTTCAGATTGATGAAACGCGAATGCTGCTGCACGATTACAAATGGTACGAGGTGCTTGGCCGCTGGATTCTGATTCCGGTTCCCTACCAGTTGTGGTTTATCAGGGTGCTATTAATTTACAATATTGCCTATCCGGCGATACGATGGTGCGTTATGAACCGCACCGGCAAATGGATTTTCTTTGGGTTTGCTTTCCTGCTCTGGCTTGGTACAGCAGGTTTTGTGATCGTGGAAGGGGAGGGGCTGCTTTTCTTCTCACTGGGTGTGTGGATGCAAAAAAACAATTTCGATATTGACAACCCAAAACGCGGGCTGAATCCGGTCTTCTGGGGAATTACCTTTTTGACATTGTCAGCAGCCAAAACCTGGCTGGCCTTTAATGGTGAACCTTTCATGGGAAATGCAATCTATCCGGTTCTCGCAATACAGCACAAACTCGTAATTGTCAGTGGTTTGATTACGGCCTGGTATGGAGGCAATTTTGTGGTTGATTTTTTCATGAAAAAGCCCTGGTTTGTATGGCTTTCGGCATTCTCATTTATGATCTATGCCCTTCATGCACCCTTGGTGGCTTACGCAACAAATGCGGTTTTCACTTATATCGATCACTTTTATGCGTACCGGATGCTGACCTTTATCTTCCTTCCTTTATCCATCATCGGACTGTCGGTTGGGCTCGGCGCTTTGTTGCGCAGGTTTGTTCCGGGTTTCTACGGAATTCTCACAGGGGGGAGGGGATTCTGATCTTCCTGTTAAGGTCATTGCCATAATGATGACTTATCTGGCTCATTAACTAAATTTGCAAAAATTGACTCTCAATATGAAGTATAATAAATATATCAAAGATGCACCCCTGGTTTCTGAAATCGGAATTGGTGCATGGCAGTTGGGAAATGATTCCTCCTGGAAGGGGATGTCAGAAAAAGATGCTGTCGGCATGGTTCAAAGATCATTGGAATATGGCATCAATTTTTTTGATACAGCACCAAATTATGGAAATGGAACCAGCGAAGAAAGGCTTGGCAAAGCTTTGAAGGGTAAGGATAGAAGTAAAATTGTAATTAATACAAAATTCGGACGATCGACTTCAGGGATCACTGATTTTAGCTCAGGTTATATCCGGGAATCTTTGGAGGGCAGCCTTAAAAGATTGCGTGTTGATTGTATTGATTCTATCCTTATTCACAGTCCACCATTCGGGCATCTGGATGGTAATAAAAACGACCATTATGAGATACTCGAACGATTAATAGACGAAGGCAAAATAAAAGCATATGGAGCATCTTTAGACACTTACGAAGAGATGAAGCTGTTTATGAATACCACAAATGCTAAAGTAATTGAAGTTTTTTTCAATATCCTGCATCAGGATGCCTCCCGGGCATTTGATCTGGCAAAAGAGAAAGAGCTTGGCATAATCGTTAAAATTCCGCTGGATTCAGGTTGGTTGACAGGAAAGTACAATGGTGAAAGCACCTTTCATGACATCAGAAGCCGCTGGGCCAGGCAGGATATTCAAACCAGAGCACATCTTGTCAATAGAGTAAAAGAAATAGTCCGGGCAAAGGATGATCTTGCACAAAAAGCAATTTCGTTTTGTCTGGGATATGATGCTGTATCTACCGTAATACCAGGGAATGTAAATTTAACTCAGTTAAAAAGTAATATAGAAAGCATAAATAACCCGATTTCACGGGAACTGATTGAAAAGTTGGAGGATTTTTACCGGAATGAAGTTAAGCAGTTGAAACTTCCCTGGTGACCCTCTCTTATCAAAGAATATTGATGTTATTTCAGGAATAAAAACCATTGGTATGTCAAGTGTAAAATGTTGCTTTGAAAGAAATGAAAATTCCATCAATTTATCGGATTTCTACCTGCCTGACTACGTCAGGCAGACAGGCTCAGCTCATCGCTTTTTACTTTTGACCTGACACCAGAGGTTGCACCCCGGTTTTACGGTGTTCTGACAGGAGGGGGCTGATTTTGCTGAAATCGGCAGGCTTCTGATCAGGATCTATTCCCTGATTTTTCAGCGTAACAAACCAGCACATTTTCTTTATCGCCATGCCAGAGGTGCATGCCATTTCCAAGGCAATACTTAAAATCAGTACAATGTTCGCATTGCCCTTTGCGCGCCCAGTCCCGGTTTCTGAAGTCTTTGAACCGGGTTTCCCAGACCTCACCAAAATTATCGGTATAAATATTCCCCTGCACAAAACTTCTATTGATGTTTGGACAAGCTGATATCGAACCGTCTATCAGCACCGAGCCGATGTTGATACCAGCCCTGCAGAAGAAACCACCATCCCTGACTTTAAATTCATAGGATCCGGTAAATCCTTCACAACTGAATTTAACATCAATCAGTTTTTGCTTTCTGGCGGCCACAATAAAGTCCATCAATTCTTTAAACTGTCCATCCGTGAGCATAAGTTCAGGATTTTCCTTTGCCCTTCCGATGGGCGCAATGGTAAAAAGCCGCCATGCTTTAACGCCCTTTTCGTTAAGGAGCTTCAGAATGGCTGGCAGTTCATTCAGATTGCGCTGGTTCACACAGGTTACCACATCGAAATTCAATCTGGAGGAACTCACAGCAAGGTCAATGGCATCATTAACCCTGGCGAAACTCTGCTTTGAATTACGCAACCAGTTGTGGGTGTCTTCCAGTCCGTCGAGGCTAAAGGTAAGGGAGCCCATGCCGGCATTCAACAACGACATGTGTTTTTCGGGGGTGTAGAGATAGCCGTTGGAAACCATTCCCCAGCGCATTCCCCGTTTTCGGATGGCCCGCCCGCAGGCTTCCAGATCATTCCGAAGCAAAGGTTCACCGCCGGTTAGAACAACTGTTATCTGGCGATCCCTTGATTTAATTGTATCGATGGCAGTCAGGAAGTCGTTGAGCGGCATATCCTGATGGTGGCTGTCTTTGGCACAGTCGCTGCCGCAATGAAGACAATTGAGGTTACATCTTGTTGTGCACTCCCAAAACAAATAATTCAGCTCATGAACTTTTGTCTCATTATTTTTAAAAGTCAGAAATAGGTTTTTCCTGAGTCTTTCGAGCATTTATTTACTATCTAAAAGCACATTGATAAAGGCATAATCATTAGCCCCTGAAACGATGGTGTCGTGGTCAAGATAATATCCGTTAAGCGTTAAATCCACATCTTCAAAAATCAGCCTGTATGAGTTCGCAAACTGCGTGTAAATCGTAAAATTTCCATTCTCATCGGTAGAATCAAACTGGTTTAATAAATCTAAAGTAACCCTGATTCCTTTAACAGGGAGCCCTGAAACACGTGAAACGACCTTGCCTTCAAGGTGCATATCGGGTTCCTGATCCTGCGGCGTGCCATAGCATGCCTGAAAAATAAACAAGGCTGAAGTAAAACTCAATCCTCCAAGGGTTTTACGAATCCAACGGTTTTTCATCTTTCCGGTTTTTAGAACGTTAAAAAAATTATGTTATAATCGTTCACAGTAAATTTAATTTGTGCTGCTTTCCCAAATGATTTCTGGCAATAATAATGCGATTTTTATTACAACGAAGGTAGGATTTTAAATTATGAAAATCAACATTTTTCTTCGCAGGTAAATAAGGAGCATTTCCGGAAATAATGTTAAAAATAGCCTCAAAATCATTACTTTTGGAAGGAGAATATTCTGTTTTTGCACAAATCTAAGTAAATCCCGGCTATTTTGACAATATTGCCTTATGATAAACGGCACTCAAAAAATAAACCGGAAAACTCCCAAACTGAAACCATGAAAAAAGAAACCATACTCAGCATACAACCGATTGATTTTATATTGCCGGTATCTGACCCTTTCCTTTTCTGCGCGCATCATTTCGATCGTTATCCAAAAGGGAATATAGAGATGGGGCCGGTTGCATCGCTCAAAGGGCGCGATATTGGTCAGGACTTTACCGTTAAGGATGGCTGGCGCATGTATCATGGCGAAACTGTGCCCGGTTTCCCGGAACATCCGCATCGTGGATTTGAAACAATCACCATCGTTTTACAGGGCTTTGTGGATCATGCTGATTCGCACGGACAGGCCGGCCGGTATGGCAATGGAGATGTGCAATGGATGACAGCTGGTGCCGGTTTGCAGCACAGCGAAATGTTCCCGCTGCTCCATACAGATCAGGAAAATCCGTGCGAGTTATTCCAGGTCTGGCTTAATCTGCCAAAAGCAAAGAAATTTGCTGAGCCGCACTTCAAAATGCTTTGGGCTGAAGATATCCCGCAAAAACTATTAACAGATTCAAAAGGTAAGCGCACTGTTGTAAGGGTGATTGCCGGTCATTATGCAGATTTAAAGGCATTGGCACCGGCACCGGACTCCTGGGCTGCCAACCCGGCGAATGAAGTCGCAATCTGGACTGTTAGCATGGAAGCAGGTGCAAGCTGGGTTATTCCTGCAGCGGATGAAATGGCCGGTCGCCGGTTGTATTTCTACAGAGGCAATTCTTTAATAATAAATGGAACAGAAGTGGCTCCGGAGCATACCATTGAAGTATCGGCCAATGAAGAGCTGCACATTGTAAATGGGACTCAGGATGGCTATTTGCTATTGTTACAGGGCAAACCCATCAACGAACCGGTGGTGCAATACGGGCCGTTTGTAATGAATACCCGCACCGAAATCCAGGAAGCGATGGAAGATTATCAGCGAACCCAATTTGGCGGCTGGCCCTGGCCAGGGCGCGATCAGGTCCATCCCCGAGAAAAAGGGAGATTTGCAACCCATCTCGATGGTACAGTGGAAAATCGGGGTTAAATCTTAATGTCTAATTTCTAACCTGCCCGACTGACCAACACAATAATAATTGATAAGTAAGCATTAGTCGGTCAGGCGGGTTTCTAATTTCCAATGTCTAATTTCTAATGTCTAATGACCAAGCAATCCCTAATGTCTAATGGTCAATGTCACCAATATCAAATATCAAATATCTATATGAATCCTTGCGTAGCGACTTGTGGTGAGCTCTCGGTTGGTGAGTTCTCGGTTGGTGAGCTCTTGTCGAACCAAGCGAAGTCCCGCCTTTTCGGCGGGAAACCCTTGAACTTTTGAACCCTTGAACCCTTGAACCTTTGAACCTTGCGGAGCGAAGCGGAGTCCCGCCTCTTCTGCGGGAAACCCTTGAACCTTTGAACTTTTGAACCCTTGAACCTTTGCGCAGCGACTTGTGGTGAGTTCTTGTCGAACCAAGCAGCTTGCCCCGCCCACTATGGCGGGGAAGTCCCCACCGCCGAAAAGGCGGGGCAAGCTGCCTTTTCGGCGGGAAACCTTTGAACCTTTGAACCCTTGAACCTTTGTCCCGCACGTGCGGGATTGAACCCTTGAACCCTTGAACTTTTGAACCCTTGAACCCTTGAACCCTTGAACCCTTGAACCTTTGA
>JBBQIQ010000060.1:0-23064 GCA_038325075.1 Bacteroidales bacterium
GGAGAAGGCCACGTTGCCCCCACAGCAACAGGATCTCAGGGTGATGCTCGATAAGAAGCTGAAGGGTGGCAAGAAAGCAACACGCATTACAGGATTTGTTGGTACAGAAAAGGATTTGGCCGATCTTGCCAAACAAATGAAAAATCTGTGTGCCGCAGGTGGTTCATCTTTTGACGGAGAGATTCTGGTACAGGGCGAGTTCAGGCAGAAGATTATGGACTTTCTGGTGAAGAAAGGATACAAAGTAAAACTTGCAGGAGGATGATCAATTTCTGTAATATGATTTTTTTCTGATCTTAAACCAACAACCCAAAGGCTAACCGATAGATGCACAGTGTACTTGACTTCCTGAAGCGAAACCCCTGGTTTTTTTATGCCTTCTGCGTGGCCATGCTTTTCCCGGCATTGCTGTGGCACCTGGGTTTTCTGGCCATCAATTTCCCGACCGATGAGCCCACCCGGGCGGTGGTGGCCATGGAAATGATTGTGAGCGGTAACTATGTAACGCCCACCATCAACGGGGAGTTTTATTACAACAAACCGCCCCTTTACAATTGGATAATCATCGCATTTTATAAAATGGCCGGTAACTACTCTGAATTCACACTGAGGTTGCCGATGGTCATTTCTTTGCTCCTGTTCGGCCTGACCATTTTCCTTTTTGTCAGAAAGCATCTGGGCAACAAGCAGGCTTTCATCGTGGCTATTCTCTTTATTACTTCCGGCCGGATACTCTTCTGGGATTCCTTCCTCGGGCTGATTGATATTATGTTTTCATGGTTGGTTTACGGCTCTTTTATGCTTATATACCACTTTCATACCCGAAAGCAATACCTGGCACTGTTCCTGGTTTCCTACCTGCTGACTGCCGTTACCTTTATGATGAAGGGCCTGCCATCACTGGTATTCCAGGGAATAACGCTCCTGGTATTTTTCAGCTATAACCGGGAATTCAAAAAACTCTTCAACTGGCGGCATTTTGCCGGAATCGGACTTTTCCTTTTAATAGTCGGGTCATACTATTTTGTTTACAACAAATACAATTCGCTCGATAATGTTTTTACCACCCTGTTCAGCGAATCGGAGAAGCGGACCATCGTCAACTATGGCTGGGTAAGGTTTGTAACCCACCTGTTTACTTTCCCATTCGAGATGTTTTACCACTTTTTACCATGGTCTGTTCTGTGGATATACTTCTTTACCAACAACTTCCGGAAAGGATTGCGTGATCATCCTTTCCTGAAATTCAATTTTCTTGTTTTTATCTTCAACATCATCATTTACTGGACCTCGCCGGAATCTTATCCACGGTATATCTTTATGCTGTTTCCGCCATTGTTCACCATTCTGGTGTATATGTTTTTTGAAGACTTGAAAAACAACGGGATACGCAGCCGCATCGTGGAAAAATTCCTTTTGGGGGTTATGATACTGGGTGCGATAGCCGCCATTCCGATGCCGATCCTTAAGCAAACAGGCTTTGTAGATTACGCCTGGCTTAAAGCCGCGATAATGTTTACAACAATGCTGATCCTGACTTTTTTCTACCTGAAATTGAAGGAGCAGCGGATGGTTATTTTTGCGGCAGGTATGCTGATGCTGCGTGTAGGTTTCGACTGGTTCATCATCCCGCCAAGGTACGACGACTTTCAGGTACACAAGGAGATGTCGATGAAAGCTGCTGAAGTAACCGGCAATAGCAATCTCTTCATTTACAGGCATTCGGAAACTGAACATGCCACTACGTTTTACATAACCATGGCGAAGCAGCAGTTGCTGAAGCGTAAGAACGACAATTTCAACACCAGCGATTATTACTACCTCGATCCAAGGCTGATGCCGGGGGATTTTTACGAAACGGTTTACGATTTTCAGATTTTCCGACATGATCAGCCTTTAAAAATTGTTAAGTTAAACGAAAAGGGGGTCAACTATAACGGCCCTTTCATTGAAATAAACCCATAAATATGACATTAATTCAGATAGGAACCTGGGTAAAAAATATGCTCTCTGATTGGGGCTTTTCCGATATTTTTTCGGCCAGGATGCGCGATATCACCGATTTTATGATAGCCCTTTTACTGATTGTGGCCGTCTATTATATTGTTAGATACATTGTACTTGGGCTGGTACGGCGGATTACCAGGCGCACCTCAGGCACCTGGGACGATGCTTTGTACGACAACCGGGTTTTTCATAAAGCGATCCTGTTGATTCCCGGCTTAATGCTGAGCTTTCTGGTCCCTGTTACCCTTGATGAATTTCCTACGGCGCTCAAATGGGTAGAGCTGGTTACCCAGGTTTTTATGGTATTTGTAACCCTGTCCACCATCAATGCATTCCTTAATGCACTGTATGATATTTACCAGGGTTTTGAAGTGTCAAAATCAAAACCCATTAAGGGCTATCTGCAGGTATTTAAGATTATTGTAATTATCATCGGCGTTATCATTGTATTCGCGATGTTGCTTGGTAAATCACCGATCTATCTCTTAGGTGGATTGGGCGCTTTTTCTGCTGTGTTGCTCTTTGTTTTTAAGGATGCAATCTTAGGGCTGGTGGCCGGCATTCAGATATCGGCCAACGATATGGTAAGGCCGGGCGACTGGATAGTGATGGGCAAATCAGGCGCCGATGGGGTAGTTATCGATATTTCGCTGACTACAGTAAAGGTTCAGAACTGGGATAAAACCATCACTACAGTACCAACCTATTCATTGGTATCGGAGAGTTTTGTAAACTGGCGGGGGATGGAGGAGTCGGGCGGAAGACGCATCAAACGTTCCCTCAACATTGATATGAACAGCGTTAAATTCGCTTCACCACAGCAGTTGGAGCAGTTGAAAAAGATTAAGCTGGTCAATCATTATCTTGAGCAGAAAGAAAAAGAACTGGCAGCCTACAATGAGAAAAAAAAGATAGATGATGAGGTGCTGGTGAATGGCCGGCGTCAGACCAACCTTGGTATTTTCCGCGCCTACATTTCTGAATACCTCAAAAGTAACCCGAACATCAGTAAGGATATGACTTTTCTGGTCAGGCAGTTGCAGCCCGGTGAAAGTGGAATTCCAATCGAGATTTACGTTTTCAGCAAGGTGCAGGAATGGGCATCGTACGAAGACATTCAGTCTGATATTTTCGATCATATTCTGGCTGCTATCCCTGAATTCGGCTTGCAGGTATTCCAGAACCCTTCGGGTGCTGATTTCCGCCTGTTCAGGAAGTCGCTTATTGAATAGTCGGCCGTTTGTCTCGTGAACGAAGCCATTCGTAAACCGTGGTATTCATCAACAGCATCATTAGCCCGTAAACAGTGTCTTCGATAGGAATGGTGAAAAGACGGATACCGAGGTTCCGGGTATCGTCGTACCACACCACCGGTTCGGCTGAAAACATTCCGGTCAGGGCGCCGTTGACTATAAAAAATGGGATCAGCGTGGCAAAATACATCACATAAAACCTTCCCATATAGTTTGCTTTGAATACAAAGAGGTGAAGCGTCAGAAAAACAGCGGCGGCCAGAAAAGTCACGAAAGTATAGGTGCGGGTAGGGTTTAAAACAGCGACAAGCAGCAATATTATTATTAATGCTGCTGTGATGCTTTTGGCATAAGGCCCCAGGAAATCCTTCTTTATCAGGAATTCAAAAGCATGATATGTGAACAGGCAGGCATAGGGAATGGCAATAAAGAACATCCACTCTTCAACCGGCAGGTTGAAAATGTAAAAGCCCTGAAGGTGATCGGGATTGAAACCCCAAACGCCGGAAGCTGTTTTATATACATCCCAGGGGATGAACACCAGCATGGTAGCCAGAATGGCCGGAAAGAGATATTTCCAATTGCGGTAAAACTTTAACCGCTTGTCAAAAGTCACCAACAATGGCACCGAAATAGCCAGCAGGTTTATCCAGAAATAATATGACATGGATCAGCCTTTCTGCGCTTTTGCCATGCGCTTTTTCGAGAATTCCTCAATGTAATATTTTGTAGGGGCGACCAAAAATCCATAATTGTAGTGTGCATGGGGATTATGGTGTTCCTTGTGAGCTTTCACGGTTGCCCGAAGATAGCGGTTTGAAAAATTCTTCAGCAGCGGCATCCGCTGATGCACATAAACATCGTGAAACATGAAGTAGGCAAATCCGTAAAGGAAAATTCCGATTCCAATGCTGAGCAGGTAGCTGTTGGGATTGACTACTCCCAGGTAGATGAGTAAGATACTGGGAACGGCAAAGATGACGGCGAATGCGTCGTTCCATTCAATTTTGCGGCCATCGCGGATGTGGTGGTCTTTGTGCAGTACCCAAAGGAAGCCGTGCATTACATATTTGTGTGTAAACCAGGCCATAAACTCCATAAAAAGGAATGCTGCAATCACGAGCAGAATGTTGAGAAAAAGTTCCATTGGTTTTATGCTATTGTTAAGTTAAACAGTTTGTTACAATCGTTGAATTATGGTTTAAAACAATTTTAAAAGCAGGTTTGTTGAATGCCCGAATGGTTTTGAATCAGGATTATTTTTTAAGTTTTCCGATAAAATATTGATCAACCCTATCGAAGGCAATCCTGAACCAGATGGTGAATTTTTCGGGCTGTTGCTGCATTTCTTTCCGTATTTCATCCAGGGTTGCGAAGCGGTAGGCGGCAACTTCTTCAGGATTTATAACCGGCAATTCTTCTGAAGTTCCGATGAAAACATGATCAAATTCGTGTTCGGTCAGGTTGTTTTCAAAGGCAGCCTTGTAAACAAACCCGAAAGCTTCTTCAAAATCACAATCAAACCCCATTTCTTCTTTCATGCGTCGGTGGGCGGCTTCGGTGGTTTTCTCGCCCGGTCTTGGGTGGCTGCAACAGGTATTGGTCCAAAGTCCCGGCGTGTGATATTTGGTTAGCGCTCGTTGCTGTAACATCAACTGACCGCCTTTGTTGAAAATAAATACCGAGAAAGCGCGGTGAAGGTGAGCTTCCAGATGCGCCTGCATCTTTTCCATAATGCCGGTTTCGCGGTCATTTTCATCGACGAGAACTACAAATTCTTTCATGACTTATTTTTCCGAAGTTTCAGTTATACGACGAACACTGGCTTGCTCGATTTTGGTTAGTCTGTCAGAGTTAGCCAGAAAATCGCTCATTTTGGCAAAGATACGGCTGTTTGAAACTGTTTTGCTGCCTTTTCCCAGGTTGGCCAGCAGAAAGCGTTTGTCTTCCTCAATATTCTGGTCATAACCAAGAAATGAAGGGGTTTTGCTTTGGGTAGCGAACCTTAGGAACCTGATTTCGAAGTTATCAGGATTTAGCCTGACTGCTTCGGCAATCAACTGTTTGCCCTTGCGAAAATAAGTGATTTTTTTTGCCGGATTGCTGATGCAGGCCGGAGCTGCGGCTGTGGAAGCGCCATAATAGGCTTTCAGGACTGCATCAACAGGCGGGCTTTTATCAAAATCAGCGCTCAGTTTAAGGGCATTGCATTCGTCAACACTCATCCCAAAATAGGTTTCACGGGCCAGGTTCAGACTTACCTGCTGGGCCGTTGAAAGGAAGGGTGATATTAACAGAAACATGAAAATTATATATCGTATCATAATTTCAAAGCAGGTTTAGCTGGTGGCGGATGTATGAGGTTACGACCAGTTTGTATTTGGTCCTGTTGGGAATCCGGATGCGTTCACGCATGATCTGTGACGATCGGGTGCGTTTTATTTTCAGGAAGAGGTTGTAGAAATAAACATACGCCATGTAAACCCCGAAGCGGGCACCTCGCGGCAGGTTTCTTATGCCTTCGAGCCCGTCGGCAAAATCGGCGGCGATGTCATCTTCAATCTTTTTCTTGGTCTCATCATCAAATTTTTTCAGGTCGATGTTCGGGAAGTAGGAGCGGCCCAGTCCCTGGTAATCTGCTTTCAGGTCGCGCAGGAAGTTTATTTTCTGAAAAGCAGAACCCAGCCGCATTGCCGAGGGTTTCAGCTCCTGATACCGGGCCTCATTGCCTTCGCAAAAAACCCGCAGGCACATGAGTCCGACTACTTCGGCTGAACCGAGAATATATTCTTCAAATGCCGGCTGGTCATAGTGAATATCCTGCAGGTCCATTTTCATGCTGTGCAGGAATTTTTCAATCAACTCATTTTCAATTTTGTATTTGTTGACCGCCCATTGAAAATTGTTGAGAATTGGGTTCAGGCTTATTTTTTCCTCAATGGCAAGGAAAGTGTCGTTTTTAAACCTTTCGAGCAGCCTGGCCTTGTCAAAATTGTGGAATGAATCAACAATCTCATCGGCAAACCTGACAAAGCCGTAAATGGCATAGATCGGGTCGTGGAATTTTTTACTGAAAAACCTTATACCCATTGAAAAGGAAGTTGAATAAGTTACCGTGGTAAGCTTGCTCGACTTTTTGGAGATCATATCAAAGAGGTCTTTCATAGTGCATTGGTTTTATTGAGTTTGTCAATTTCATCGGCGGCAATCTGCCCTGAGATGATGGCCGGAGGTACGCCTGGCCCCGGTACTGTGAGCTGTCCGGCGTACATAAGGTTTTTTACTTTTTTATTCCTCATCGATGGTTTCAGAAAGGCGGTTTGCATGAGCGTGTTTGCAAGGCCGTAAGCGTTGCCCTTAAAAGCATGGTAGTCGCTTTCAAAATCCCGGTGAGCATAGCTTCTGTTATAAACCAGGTGTTCCCGGAGTTTTTGACCGGTGTATCGTTCCAGCCGGGTTAAAACTTCTTCCAGATAACGGTTGCGGATTTCATCGGTATCTTCGATCCCAGGGGCAACCGGAATCAGCACAAATACATTCTCGTGACCTTCAGGGGCGACGTTCGAATCTGTCTTTGAAGTGCAACTAATATAAATGGAAGGTTTTTCGGGCCAGGACGGATTTCCATAGATTGATTTGGCATGACCTTCAAAGTCTTCGTCAAACAACAGGGTGTGGTGGTCGAGTTTTGGAATCCGGGTATTAAATCCCATGTAAAAAATAAGAGAAGAAGGCGAAAGTACCCGCTTATCCCAGTAGTTTTCTTTGTATTTTCTGTATTTTTCCGGAAGAAGCTTTTGCTCAATATGATGATAATCGCCCGAAGCGACCACAAAATCGGCCTCAAAGCTTTCAGTGATGGTTTCAAGGGAAACAATCCGGTTGTTTTCCAGATTAATGGATTTTACTTCAGCATTATAGCGGAATTTCACGCCCAATTCTTTCGCAAGGCTTTCCATAGCCTCCACAACTTTGTACATGCCGCCCACCGGATACCAGGTTCCCTGCACCATATCACTGTAGTTCATCAGGCTGTAAAGGGCAGGGGTAGTGTCGGCTGTACCGCCCAGAAAGAGTACCGGAAATTCAAGCATCCGGCGGATTTTCGAACTTTTGAAATACTTGCGTGTGTATGAGCCAAAAGAGCTGAATAGATTTAGTTGTAAGCCGGCTTTCAGAATTTCCCAACTCATAAATTCGGTAACAGAATGGCTGGGTTTTATAACAAATTTTCCCATGCCGGTCTTATATTTGAATTCCGATTCAGCAAGAAATTTTTTCAGGTTTTCTGAACTTCCCGGTTCAATTGAATCATACACTTCGTAAATCCCTGTAAGTGAGGCAGGCAGAGCCACCTCATCGCCTGGCCCGAAATATATTTTGTAGGATGGGTCAATTCTGTGCAGGTCGTAA
The DNA here is from genome assembly GCA_038325075.1 of Bacteroidales bacterium. GTDB lineage: Bacteria > Bacteroidota > Bacteroidia > Bacteroidales > Lentimicrobiaceae > Lentimicrobium. The sequence goes on from JBBQIQ010000060.1 coordinate 7,674, forward strand.
TAGTCGGAAACACGTTTGTTGAACCGTGCAAAATATTCTTCAAAAACTTCTGGCATCCAATACCAGCTTGGGCCCATATCATAGGTAAAGCCCTGTTCACTGAATTTACGTGCCCTGCCTCCCGGGGTACTGTTTTTTTCGAGAACAGTTACGTCATAGCCTTTGGCTGCAAGCGACGCGGCGGCCGCCAGTCCCGAAAATCCTGCTCCGATAACCAATGCCCGTTTATTCATTTTTATTCATTTATCAAATTTGAAAACGATGTCAATGGCTTTATAACAAATGATTTTCAAAATTTGTTTAGTGTTTTTAATATTTTATTAAACATTTCTAAAACAAAAGGCTAAATTATTTTTTAACTTAAAGATTAACAATTGGTTAAGCAAGATGGAAAATAAATTCGTTTGGTTCAGTACTAAACGAACCAAACATCTTTATATTTGCAGCTATGTTTTAAAATAGATGGACCAGAAGCAAAAGAAATCTGAAATCATTGAAAAAACCGGCCTGTTATTCGAGCAATTCGGAATGACCCGTATGTCGGGCCGGATTCTTGGTTATCTGATGGTTAACGACGAGCCTCAGGTTTCATTTGACGAGTTCACCAGGGAACTCGGAGCCAGCAAGAGTACCATCAGTACCAACCTGCGGGTACTGCTCCAGATGGTTTACATCAGACAGGTAACATTGCACGGCGATCGCAAAACCTACTATACCCTTAACAATGAACTTTCATGGACTGATAACATCAAGGCACGGTCAGGAACGATTGTCGTGTTCCTGAATTTGTTTTCACAGGCCCTTGAAGTGCGGTCTGACCCCAGAGATAATAGTTCGGTTTGGCTAAAAAAGGCGCATCTGTTTTACGAATTTTCTGAAAGAATGGTTCCAATAATCATTGATGAATGGAGAAAGTTTGAATTGGATTCACAGCAAACCTGAATCCTTGGTTGAAAAAACAAAAGTTAAATCGGTAATAAATGTTTTGATATGAGAATGAAACGAATCCTGCCGCTTATCATTGTAATGCTTATGAGTTCTGTTTGCCTTTCAGGACAAACTCCCCGCGAGATTATCAAGCGTATGGAAGATAAAATGAAAGGCGATGCAAGTTACATGGAAATGACCATGACAACTGTGAGGCCACGTTATACCAGGGATGTCAGCATGAAGCTATGGAATATGGGCGATGATTTATCACTGATTTTCATCACAGCACCTGCCAAAGATAAGGGCACCGGTTTCCTGAAGCGGAAAAAGGAAATATGGAATTACCTGCCGACCATCGACCGGATGGTTAAAATGCCTCCATCGATGATGTCACAGTCGTGGATGGGCTCCGACTTTACCAACGATGACCTCGTTCGCGGAAGCTCCACCCTGGATGATTACACCCATCGTCTTTTACCTTCCGAAAAGATCGATGGTATTGATTGCTTCGTGATTGAGCTGATACCCAAGCCTGAATCTGCCATTGTTTATAGCAAAGTGCTGATGTGGGTCAGTAAGGATAAGTATCTGCAACTTAAAGTTGAGAATTTTGACGAGCGTATGGAGCTCGCCAATACAATAATTCAGTCTAAAGTAGTGATGCTTGGTGGAAGGGAATTGCCCTCGGTAATGGAAATGATCCCCTCTGACAAGAAAGGCAACAAGACCATTATTACAATTAAGAGAATTGATTTTAACACGAAGATCGAGGATGATTTCTTCTCGGTGCAGAACCTGAAAAATCTGAAATAAAAGTTTCAGGGTTTCAGGGTTTCAGAGTTTCAAAGTTTCAGGGTTTCAGAGTTACAGAGTTATAGGGTTACAGGGTTTCAGAATTGGGTGGCTGAGTAGTTGCATTACAGGACTTTTGATTAAAACAGATTTTACCGCAACGTATCGAAGCCCAGGGTTACAGGGTTACAGGTTCGCGGTTTTAAGAAATTGAATAATCGGATATGAAAATAATACTCACCCTCGCCTGGCGAAATCTCTGGCGTAACAAACGTCGGACGCTGATTACCATTGCTTCGGTATTTTTTGCCGTTGCACTTGCGATCAACGCGCAGTCGTTTCAGAAAGGGAGTTACGAATATATGATTGATAACATGGTGAAATACAGCACCGGTTATCTTCAGGTTCAGGATGTTTTGTACGAGGATGAGCCATCAATGGATAACTCCATGCTGTATGATGAAACGCTGAAGCAATCGTTGTCGTCATTTAACACGGAAGTGGCTTTCATGGTTCCACGCCTGCAGAGTTTTGCCCTTGTAGCAACCGATGAAACAACACGCGGTGTCATGGTCACGGGCGTTGACCCTGAAAGTGAAAACAAATTCAACAACCTCACTGGTTTGGTTACTGAAGGTAGTTTTCTGAACCCGGAGGATAATGCCATTGTCGTAGCCCGTGGTTTGGCAGGCATGTTAAAAATTGCTATCGGAGATACACTGGTACTTATCAGTCAGGGTTATCAGGGAAGTATGGCTGCCGGAAAATTTCCCGTCAAGGGGATTATCAGGCTGCGTGTTCCTGAACTCAACAACAACATTGTTTACATGCCGCTTGAAGCTGCCCGGCTGTTTTTTTCGGCCGAAGAGCGGTTGACCTCACTGATCATCATGCCTGAAAATCCCAATGATACAGAAGAGCTGGCCATGGCGATTGGTGCCGGCATTGACAAAGAATGGTACAGGGTACTTACCTGGAAGGATATGCTGAAGGATTTGCTGCGGCTGATGGAGTTTGATGTGGCCGGCAACATGGTCATTATTTACATACTCTACGTTGTGATTGCTTTCGGGATTTTCGGTACCATTCTCACGATGATGATAGAACGGTCGAAAGAGTTTGGAATGTTGATTTCGCTTGGTATGAAACGAAAACAACTGGCACTGGTCTGTCTTTTCGAGAGCCTGCTCATGAGCTTTACCGGCGCAGTTGCAGGAGCTGTTCTGGCTTTGCCCGTGGTTGCCTGGTATCATACCCATCCCATTCGCTTCGAAGGCGAAATGGCCGATATGCTTCTTCAATATGGTTTTGAACCGATTTTGCCTTTTTCATCCGATCCAATGATCTTTGTCACACAGGCATGGATCGTATTTGTAATGGCTATGCTTATCGGGCTTTACCCTGTCTATAAAATATTCAGGTTGAAAACAGTTGAAACCTCAAAACTCTGAGCCATGAAAACCATTATAACGATCTCGTGGCGAAATGTCTGGCGCAATAAGTCGCGCAGTATTACCATATTACTGGCCATTGCTTTCGGGTTGTGGGGCGGCATTTTTGCAACCTCCATTTCTGCCGGAATGATGAATCAACGTTTCCGCACTTCAATCGAAATGCAGGTTTCGCATTTACAGATTCATAACCCTCAATTCCTCAAAGACGACAATGTAAAATTCAGTATTCCAAGGGCAGAGGCAATTATAGCTCATTTGAATGCCGATACCACTGTTAAGGCATTTTCCGCACGAACCATCAGCAATGGGATGCTTTCCACGGCCACGCTGACCAAAGGAATAAAGATACTGGGAGTTGATGCCATTCACGAGGCAGTGACTACGCAATTGTCAACATGCGTTATTGAGGGTAATTATCTATCAGACAAGGGGCGCAATCCTGTTCTGATCGGGCAAAAACTGGCCGACAAGCTGAAACTTGAAATTGGCTCGCGGGTGGTAATGACCTTTACCGATCTTGAAGGAGAAATCGTAAGCGCTTCCTTCCGTGTAGAGGCGATATACAGGACTTCGAATACCATGCTCGATGAAACCCGGGCTTACGTGCGGCAGCAAGACCTGCAGAACCTTATCGGTGCGGAAATAGTGAATGAAATTGCTGTTTTACTGAAAGATATTGATGGGGTAAATCCTTATATTTCACATTTAAAAGCTGAATTTCCGGAAAATGAAATAAGGTCGTGGGGGCAAATCTCACCCGATTTGCTTTACATGAACGAAATGGCAGGAGAAACCCTGCTTGTGCTGCTGGTCATCATTATGCTGGCCTTGGCATTCGGATTGCTGAATACCATGCTTATGACAGTTTTCGAGCGCACCCGCGAACTGGGCATGCTGATGGCTGTGGGTATGAATAAGACCAAAGTTTTTATTATGATTCTGCTGGAAACGGCCTTCCTTACCATAACCGGTGCTATTGCCGGGGGAATCCTTTCTGCAGTTACTATTTACCTGACTGGCCGTACAGGCATCGATTTGTCGTCGGTTGGCGGAGATTCATTGAATGATTATGGCATCGATTCGATGGTCTATCCGGCTCTTTTCCCGGGATTCTTCACCGATATTCTGGTGCTGGTTTTGTTGACATCCATCCTTTCGGCTGTTTATCCGGCATATAAAGCACTGAAACTAAAACCATCAGAAGCCATCAGAAAAGATTGATTTCCATTATTTAATAAATCAGAGCATGAAAGTAATCAGAACCCACAACCTTGGCAAAATATACAACCACACAGTGGTTCCGGTGCATGCGCTCGTTAATGTAAACCTTGAGATAGAAGAGGGCGAATTTACTGCGATCGTAGGGCCTTCCGGCAGCGGAAAAACCACACTTCTCAATATGCTTGGTGGTCTTGACAAGCCATCAGAAGGTCAGATTTTTATTGATGACACTGAAATCACAACAATGAAAGAAAGCAAACTGATCGATTTCCGTTTGCATAACATTGGATTTGTTTTCCAATCGTATAATCTGATTCCTGTGCTCACGGCTATAGAGAACATCTCTTTTATCATGCTGCTACAAAAGTACCCGAAGGATAAAATGGACAAACGGGCCAGGGAATTGCTGGATCAGGTCGGGTTGAAGGATAAGGCTGATGTTCGTCCTCAAAAACTTTCGGGTGGCCAGCAGCAGCGTGTTGCTGTTGCCCGGGCCCTGGCTTCCAATCCGCGTTTTGTCCTGGCCGATGAGCCAACAGCCAATCTCGATACCCAATCGGCCTTTAACCTGCTTGATATCATGCTCAGGCTTAACAAAGAAGAGAACATCACCCTGCTTTTCTCGACGCACGACCAACGGGTCATTGAAAGGGCCAGAAGAGTGATAACCCTTGTTGACGGAGCCATCAAAAAAGACGAAACTTTCAACCGGTAAGCTCGTTTGATATGATTAAACGGGCCATTCTTTCATTGCATCTGCTACTGTACCTGACCACAGGCTTTTCGCAGGTACCGGACAGCACTTTTAAAGTGTTTTCAGTCAGTGGTTATGCAAAGGAATTGCCATATCTGCAATTGATTCCCAATTATAAAACAACTTTTAACAACATACTGAACCTCCGCCTGAATCTTGCTGCCAACCTTTCGCAATCAACCCGTGTGATTCTTGAAATGAGAAACCGGCTAATGTTTGGAGATACCATTTGGGGCGATTTGGCTTCAGATGAATCTTTCAGGAAGGGCGGCGGTTGGCTTGATCTTTCTGTGGCTTCTGAAGTCGGTGGCAATAGGGGATTGGTTCATGTAATGGCTGACCGGTTCTATCTGGAACACAATGCAGGTAAATGGCAGTTCAGGGCCGGAAGGCAGCGCATCAACTGGGGTATCAATATGGTGAGCAATCCGAACGATCTTTTCAATACCTATTCTTTTTTCGATTTTGATTATCCCGAAAGGCCGGGCTCAGATGCGGTAAGGGTGCAATACTATATTAATGGTATGTCACATACAGAAATGGCTGTTGCCCCCGCGAACCACATAAGCGATGCAGTGGGGGCTTTTCTCTATTCTTTAAATTATAAAGGATACGATTTACAGTTTCTGGGCGGATACTACCACAACCGGCTTGCCCTGGGCGGGGGATGGGCTGGCCGGATCGGAGTAGCCGGTTTTAAAGGCGAATCTACTTTTTTCTCTGATCCCGACGGATCCGGTAAATCTGCTTTTGTTGCTTCAGTTTCAACAGATTATATATTTGGAAATGGATTGTATATATTGCTGGAAGGCTTATATAACGGAGGTTATGAGCCAACGGATGAACAGGCCCTTGATCTGGTAAAGCCCCTCTCGGCCGATAATATCATGTTTTCGAAGTATGCTTTTACAACCTCTGCTTCCTACCCCATTTCGCCGGTAATGAACGTGAATCTGGCTATAATGAATCTACCGGATATTGATTCCTGGTTTATTTCTCCATCATTCACCTGGTCGGCTGCGACTAACATGGATGTTTCCCTGATTTCCCAGATTTATGGCCGCAGCAGGAATTCAGACAAAAAGGTTAATGTTGTGGCGCTGATCGGGAGTATTCAGTGGTCGTTCTGAAAAATCCCAACCCTGTCTGACTGGTTGACAAATCACTCTTTTGAAACTGGATTGTCAGCCAGGCAGCCTCAAAGCTTCGGCTGCGCTCAACTCATCGCCTCAATCTTAACCTTAACCTTATCCTTATCCTTAACCTTATCCTTAACCTTATCCTTAACCTTAACCTCTATGTTTTGGATCAAAAGGAAAATTTAATGGAAAAATTTGACAAATGGTTGTGCATATTAAAATAAAGTTCTATTTTTGCAGCCCGTTACAAAAGAAATAAATTTTTTGACATGTATTTAACTTCAGAAGTAAAGACGAACATTTTCAGTGCTTATGGCAAGAATGCCACTGACACCGGTTCAGCCGAAGGTCAGATTGCGCTTTTTACCCACAGAATTCAGCACCTCACCGGCCATCTGAAAATCAATAAAAACGACCTCGTTACCGAGCGTTCGCTGGTTCGTTTGGTAGGTAAACGCAGAAGATTGCTCGATTATCTGAAAGAAAAAGAGATTGAGCGTTATCGTGAAGTCATCAAAAAACTGAACATCAGGAAGTAATTCCGGACAAAATATTTTTAAAAAGAGGCAATTCATGGATTGCCTCTTTTTTATGTTATCAGTTTCCAATTATTTCTTCGTGTTTCTAAACCCTATACAATTAAAGTGTAATTTTGCCCCCGCACAGGCGGAAATCCCGCCGAAAGCCTAAATACCAATTTCACAATATCTTATATGCAAGGAATAGTAAAAACATTTGACATTGGAGACGGAAGGACCGTTTCTATCGAGACTGGCCGTTTGGCCAAACAGGCCGATGGGGCCGTTGTAGTAAAAATGGGTGATACAATGCTACTGGCTACAGTGGTTGCCCGAAAAGAAGCAGCAGAAAATGTAGATTTTATGCCGCTTACTGTTGAATACCGTGAAAAATATGCTTCGTCAGGACGCTTTCCCGGTGGTTTTTTCAAACGCGAAGCCCGTCCGTCCGATTATGAAATTTTAATTTCGCGATTGGTTGACAGGGCGCTCCGCCCTCTTTTTCCGGATAATTATCATGCAGAAACACAGGTGTTTATTACCCTGATTTCATCAGATACCAATATCCTTCCCGATGCTTTGGTCTGTCTGGCAGCTTCATCAGCGCTGGCGGTTTCTGATATTCCCTTCGATGGCCCGATCTCAGAAGTCAGGGTGGCCCGCATCGATGGCAAATTTGTGGTTAACCCTCCATTGAATGAAATTCCGACGGCCGACATCGACATTATGGTTGCTGCTTCGATGGACAACATCATGATGGTGGAAGGTGAAATGAAAGAAGTTTCAGAGGACGACATGATCGCCGCCCTCAAAGTCGCACACGAAGCTATTAAGTTACAATGCCAGGCCCAGATTGAACTGGCTGCCATGGTTACAAAATCAAGTCCGAAACGCGAATACTGTCACGAAAAGAATGACGATAAACTTCGTGTAAAGGTCAGGGAGTTTTGTTACGATAAAATTTTTGCAATTGCCAGCCACGCAACTGCCAAGCATGAACGCAGCGAAGCTTTTGAGGCTGTTGTGAATGATTTCATTGCTACCTTGCCGGAAGAAGAAGCTGCTGAAAAAGCAAACATGGTAAAACGATATTTCCATGATGTAGAAAAGGAAGCAGTGCGTAATGTGATTCTAGAAAAGAGAACCCGCCTCGACGGACGTAAACTGGATGAAATCCGCCCGATCTGGGGTGAGGTTGATTACCTGCCTGCTGCTCACGGATCAGCCATATTTACCCGCGGCGAAACACAATCGCTCACCACTGTTACTTTAGGCACCAAACTGGATGCCCAGATTATTGATGGTGTGGTAATTGAAGAGAAAGTTGATTTTATTCTCCATTACAACTTCCCGCCATTTTCAACCGGCGAAGTAAAAAGAATGATGGGCACCAGCCGCCGCGAAATCGGCCACGGTAACCTGGCATTGCGCGCACTCAAAAATATGATTCCTGACAACGATATCAACCCATACACCGTCCGCGTGGTTTCTGATATTCTTGAATCGAACGGTTCTTCGTCAATGGCTACTGTTTGCGCCGGAACTATGGCACTAATGGATGCCGGTGTAAAACTCATCAAACCGGTTTCCGGTATCGCTATGGGTCTGATCAGTGATTCGAAAACCGACCGTTTTGCCGTATTAAGCGATATTCTCGGTGATGAAGATCACCTGGGCGATATGGACTTTAAAGTTACCGGTACCCGCGATGGTATTACTGCCTGTCAGATGGATATTAAGGTTGATGGTCTTTCTTACGAGGTACTTGGTCAGGCATTGGCCCAGGCACGTGCAGGAAGGTTGCACATCCTCGGTGAAATTGAAAAAGTAATTAAAGTGCCACGCGAAGATTACAAACCGCATGTTCCCCGTATCGTGAAGATGACCATTCCGAAAGAATTCATCGGCGCCGTTATCGGGCCGGGCGGTAAGGTTATCCAGGAAATGCAGCGTGAAACCGGTTCAACCATCGTTATTGAAGAGGTTGGCGAGTTCGGTATGATAGATATTGTTTCCAATAATAAGGCTTCCATCGACGCTGTTATGGAAAAAATCAAGCGCATTGTCGCTATTCCTGAAATCGGGACAATTTATCATGGTGTCGTTAAGAACATTACCACTTTTGGTGCTTTTGTTGAAGTTCTTCCCGGAAAGGATGGCCTGTTGCATATTTCTGAAATTGACTGGACACGTTTGAAAGATGTTGAAAGCGTACTGAAAGTCGGAGATGAGATAGATGTCAAACTAATTGAAATTGACCCAAAGACCGGTAAACTCAAGCTTTCACGTAAAGTTTTGCTTCCAAAACCTGAATAGGGAAAATAAATAATGTAACATTATTCGTAATTTTTCGTAAAAGGGTTCACTGTAAAATCTATTGGAAGAAAATGAGGCAACTAAAAATAACAAAACAAGTTACCAACCGCGAAACTGCATCGCTCGATAAATATTTGCAGGAAATTGGAAAAGTTGAACTGATTACGGCTGATGAAGAAGTTGCATTGGCGCAGAAGATCAAACAGGGCGATCGCGCTGCGCTTGAGAAACTGACCAAAGCTAATCTCAGATTTGTTGTTTCGGTTTCGAAACAATACCAGAATCAGGGATTAAGTCTGCCTGACCTTATCAACGAAGGCAATCTGGGCCTTATCAAGGCTGCCCAGCGTTTCGATGAAACCAGGGGATTCAAATTTATTTCTTATGCTGTATGGTGGATCAGGCAGTCTATTCTTCAGGCTCTGGCCGAACAATCGCGTATTGTCAGGCTTCCGCTGAACAAGATTGGTTCCATCAACAAGATCAATAAGGCTTACGCCAAACTTGAGCAGGAGTATGAGCGCGAGCCGAATTTTGATGAAATAGCCGGATTGCTTGAAATAAGCGAGAATGAGGTTAAGGAATCGATGCGTAATTCAGGCCGCCATGTTTCTATGGATGCGCCACTCGTGCAGGACGAAGACAACAACATGTACGATGTGCTGCGCAGCGACGACGGGCCAACCCCTGAAACCGAACTGCTTTATGAATCGCTCCGCAAGGAAATCGAAAGGGCTGTTTCAACCCTTACCCCGCGCGAAGCTGATGTTATCCGTCTTTATTTTGGTCTTGGTGGTGAACATCCGCTGACGCTGGAGGAAATTGGCGAACGGTTTGATCTGACCCGTGAAAGGGTACGACAGATTAAGGAAAAAGCCATCCGGAGGCTGAAACATACCTCACGAAGCAAAATTCTGAAAACTTATCTGGGATAAAAATTATAAGAGCGGACTAATCTCCGCTCTTTTTTTTGATTTTTAGTGCAGGCTGATATTATTTTCAACCTTGAGGGCTGAATATAAAGCATGCATCATCTTGTTTCAACGCTGTTCTGGCTCAGGTAAATAGAGTCTGAATTATTGCTCTTTACCGCTTCCAATAAGTAATTTGCCACTTCCAAAGCCATCCTGGGTTTTTAAATGATACAAATACAGCCCCGGCTTTAACCCTGCCGTTTGCCATACTGTCTTTTCACCGGTTACAGCTATGGTTGCAATTTGCCGGCCGCAAATATCGGTTAGGTCTATTGTAGCGGAATGTATGGGTTTTTGCAATTCAAAAACCACATATTCAGCAGCAGGATTTGGATACACCTTAACGCGTTGATTTATATCACTTTCTTCGAATCCCAAACCGCTGATGTTGCCCATGGCATCCGTTTTAATTAAACCAGGGTAGGTGCTTCCATCGTTTGATTCAAAAAAATATGAAATAACATAGCCTCCATCTGCTGCAAGTTTCATATCCATAGGAGTAATATCTGTATCATTACTTATAACACGTGTCCACAGGCTATCGCCTTCTTTTGTCATACAATGTAAAACGAGACCGTTCGCTCCATTTCCGGCAGCAACCAGGTTGCCTTCGTGATTTTCGACCAACCAATACAAAATTGCACCTTCAGTCAAATAAAATTCCTTTTCATCGTATATAAAACCATTGATATCGTGCCGGTACAAAAGGTAGTGACCATTTGGATAATTGGAAGACAAGGAAGTGCCCAAACAAATAAAATTTTCTTCATAGGGCAAACTTGAAAATGTAAATAAGGGCAACGGAATACTATCCTTTTGTATTCCATCCTGGTCAAAGATTCTCAATTTCTGCTCATAAGTGATATTAAACCCCTCATGAATCTCATCAGAGGCATATAAGAATAAATCACCATTTGCAACTTCATGAATTGAATAGCCTCTGGTTCGAAACGCATTAGCTTCACCGTAATTTTGTTGCCAGATGATATTCCCGTTTGTGTCAAGTTTATACAATTTTTTACTTGCTGCCGCAATTATATGATTATCATCGGTAACCAGCAATGCAGTTATTTCACTTTGATTGTTTGTTAAATTTTTACGCCAGACTTCCTGCCAGTTAGGTGAGAGTTTTATAAGAGAAACAGAGTCATTGTTAGAACTCATATTTACATAATGATTTCCATCTCTATCTGAAGCAGATCTTAGTGTAAATGATGGAGAAAAAAAATCAAAATCAAAATATATTTTGCGGACCTGAAGGGTGTCTCCATATTTATTGGTATGAATAACCAGCAAATGATTGCCCGTAATATTATTGCCGAAGCCCATCACCCGGTATCCTGTTTCCTCAAGTTCAACCTGATCGCCAAAACCAGGATGAGGAAACGTAGTATTAAAGCTCTGTGAAAAAGCCGCAAAGCTGACTATGCAGAATAGGGTTGTTAAAATATTTTTCATGACTTTTTTGTTTTTTAGATTCATACTCAATTTGTTAAAGTTAAATATTTAGCCGGATCTGTTCAATAGCCATCTATTCAATCAAAATCACCAGCTTGCCTGAAGATACCGCAGTTGCTCCTTCTATTCGATAAAGGTAAACCCCCGAAGTTAGTCCGCCTGTTTGCCAAACCGTTTTTTCGCCGGTAAGCGGAAAATTAGCAACAGGGCGGCCGGTAAGATCGGTGATGGTGATTCTGCCGTCAGATACCGGGGTTTTCAATTCGAAGATAACATAATTACCTGCAGGATTAGGATAAACCCTCGCGTAGGTTTCTTTAGCTTCGTTAATGCCGAGGCAGGTTTCCACATATATGTGCAGCGTATCGCTCCATGCGCTGCTTTCGCAGTCGTTGAAGTTAAATACCCTTAAGCTTGCTGTGCCTTTAAAGGTGGTATCCCAACTTATGGTAGCCTGGTTGTTTATCTGGCTGAGTGTGCCCGATGATGCAGGTATTAATTCCCATACATAACCGTTCGAGTTTGCAGCCTCCGGTATGGTGTATGTGCTTTGTGGTGTTGTTGCGGTGCATATATCGGCAGGGCCTTCGGGCAGTGCAGGAATGGCCGGGGCATAATAATCGCAATCCTTTATCTCGAAAAACCAGGCATCGGAATCATACATGGCCAATGAGCATATCACATCGCCGCTGCTATGACTGGTATTGCCAGAAATAATATACTGGTAATCATTGATTTTTGCTACGGAGTGGGTATTGAAATATTCATTCCCCCTTCCTCCAAAGCATTGTTGACCCAGCAATACGCCATTAACATCAAGCTTTGCAAGCCATCCATCTACATTACCCGGATTAGAATTGTTGCCCGAAACATCCCCATCGTTGGATATAGTATACCCAAAGACTAAAATTTCTCCTGTGCTGGTTGAGAATAGTTCAATTGGGGCATCATATTGCGTTCCCCCAAGACAATTCTGCCAGATAATTCCACCAAGACTATCAATTTTTACCACCCATATATCCGGGCGTGAACCTTCACCAATAGACCCGTGGTGGCCGGAAACATCCCCATCATTTGAATGCGAAGCAGCAGCAACAATATAACCATCATCCAACTCTACGATTTTAATTCCAGCTTCATAAGCGCTGCCGCCATAACATTCCTGCCACAAAATATTTCCCTGCATATCAAGCTCCACCAACCACACATTGCCAATTTCACCCTGCGGATGGCAGGTAACCATACCCCCGTGCCATTGCACCGCACCCACCATCACAATATTGCCCCGGCGATTGATCAAAAGGGATACTCCATTGTCCAAACCTTCATTGCCCAGTGTTTTCTCCCATTCTATATTCCCTTCAGGGTCGCACTTGCACATCCACGCATCACCAAATCCAAAAAACTGACTTACATCCCCTCCTCCGCCTCCTATCCGATTAATAAAAACAAAACCACCGTCGGGGGTAACAATCAGATCATTCGGTTCTTCGTATCCGGGAGTACCATAAGTCCTTTCCCAAAATATATCGCCCTGTCCGTTAATTTTCACCACCCACACATCGTTAAAGCCATAGGTGCCAGAAAGCACATCCCCATCAACAGACCATGTTGAACCAAAAATGTAAAAGGTGGTATCGGTAATGGGTACAATTTTTCGGGGATTGTCGGTATCTGAGCCGCCATAACACTTTTCCCACAATATATTGTACAGCGAATCTGTTCGGATGAGCCAAATATCTGCACTGCCGTGGTAATTTGTTACCCCTTCGTCTGAATTTATTCCCAGGGTTAGAAAAAATCCATCAGATATCCTGGTTACAGAATGATAATGGTTGATGCTATTTATGTCCCCCAAACATTGTTGCCAGACAATTTTATAATCTTGGGCAGAAATAAAAACAGTGTAAAGAAAAAGAAGTATTGTGAGTTTTATATTTTTCATTGTCAGAGGTAAAAAGGGTTCATCCCGGAAGTATCCGGGATGAACCTGATTTAACATTATTGAATAACCAGTTTGCCTTGTTTGCTGGCGTTGCCAGCTTTAAGGGTATAAACATAAATACCCTTTTTAATCTGGCGGGTATCCCAAACCTGTTGTCCGGATGAGCCCGTAACTTTAAATGAGGCAATTATCCTTCCATGCATATCGATAACAAGGAGTTCTCCTTCGCTTACATTGAAAGGTAAGTTGTACTCAAAAGCAACCCAGGCATTTGCCGGATTTGGGTTGGCTGCAACAGTTATACCATTTTCATAGGTAGTGGCATTGATTTTGCCGCTTTTAACTGATGCCTGATCGGCTTCGGGTAAACATTTTGCAAAATGGTAGCCTTTACCGTACTCAAGCATTGCCCTGGTTTGTAAGGCAGCACGACCGCTACCGTTTTCAGCTATTTCAAGCAACATGTTTAATGCTTCATCGTCAATTGAAGTTACATCACGCCCCTGCCGACTCAACTGAATTAGCCACAATACGAGGTCTTTGTATTCTTCAAAGTCTTCGAGTTCTTTTCCATCCAAATTGCGTACAGAAGGAATAATGTCGAGCATGGCCGTTGCAGCACTGTAATCCTTTTCTGTAAGATAAGAGGCTACAATCTCATAGTCGGCATTCAAATTATTGAGATTGTCGTACCAGTTGCGGATATAATCCATATCTGTAACGGAATCGTTCAAACAAGAACGGATCAGATCGAAAGCTGCTTTTGTTTTTTCAGCCTCATACCTGGCCATATCCTGCTTAAGAACGGTTTTGTAAGTAATTCCACCAGCCAGTTGTTTTAATATTGAAATCATATACTCTGGCATGGGCTGCTCCTTGTTTTCGAGATATTCAATCAGGGATTCCTTACGCAATTCATCGGGATTGGCCGAGAGAATTTCAAACAAAACAGATGCAGGAAGAACATCGGTCTTATCTGCTGCAATTTTGAGTACTTCTTCTGACAAATGAGGGGAATTGCCCAGCAATTTTGTTCTAAGTTCCCACATGTCCTGCGGCCAGCTAGCGGTAACCTCTATTTTCAGCTCTTCTGTATTCCCGCCATCTTGCAGATTGTCGTACAAGGATTTAACAGTATTAAAATCCGACAGGTTGGTGGCAAAATCAAGCTCTCTTTGTAACCTCTGGCTCTCATCCAACACTATGTTTTTGGGGCTAATGCCACCATAATTTGACGGACAATTGTTTACAGCAGTTACATAAACCGGTACAATATAAATTGGGGTGTATTGAAGAGGTGGATTGGTGTTGTAAAAATAATTGATTACCTGACTGCCGTTATTCATAAAGTGTCCGTGCTGCAGTGGATTAGCAGAGAAAGTATTCTTAGCCTCCAGAAACTGTGATCCTTGAAAAGAGTGAATCATTGGTTTATCAAAGTCATCCTTCTTAGCAACAATAAAATCAACGGCATTGTTCTGGTTGTTGTTGCACATAAACTGAAGGCCGTTATCGTCTATTGTTGCATCCATACGGTTCAAGCCCTCTGCATAATTGCCATAGCTCAGGCCATTAAAATTATTCCTGTATATGACGTCTTGTGGTGTTTTGCCGTCTTTACACCTTATACCCACATACAAACCCTGCGGTGCACCAACATTTTTACTGAAGTCGTTTTCTTCAATAAGAAAGCCATTGCTGCCAACCATATCAATTCCAAACGAAGGTGCGCTGGAGGTTCTACAGATGCCGGCATCTCCGTTGTTTGGTCCGAGTTTAAAATTACAAAACAGTATAGAATGTTTTGTAACATTGCTCACTTCAATACCGATTGAATTATTTGTAAAATTAGCTCTGCTAACAGAGAAGGTATTAGAAAGGCCTGATCCG
>JBBQIQ010000061.1:0-23037 GCA_038325075.1 Bacteroidales bacterium
GACAAGTCTCGGTAATGCAATAAGAGTAGCAAAGCCATTCATTATTATAGACGAAATCCACAAAGTATTTTCAGAAAATGCAAGAAAAACCATTGACAGTTTAAATCCTGAATTTGTTCTTGGCTTAACAGCCACTCCAAAAGTCGAAATGAATGTTTTAGTAACCATTACTGGACTTGAACTCAAGGACGAAGAAATGGTGAAGCTTGACATGCACATTCTCCCACCTATCAGCAAACAGGAAAATGATTGGAAAGCGATGGTTAAGGAAATTAAAGAGCATCGGGAAAAACTTGAAGAAACAGCAAAGCAATATCAAAAAGACAACGGAGTTTATATTCGCCCAGCAGCATTACTACAGGTTGAAGCCACCGGAAAAGACCAAAGAGGGAAAGGTCGGGTTCACAGCCTTGATGTAAAAGAATATTTGGTTAGCCTTGAAGTAAATCCTGATGAAGTTGCAATAAAAACAAGCTCGCAAAATGATATTGAGGATGTTAACTTATTTTCACAGGATTGTCCCGTTCGCTTTATAATTACGAAAGAGGCATTACGAGAAGGGTGGGATTTTTCATTTGCATATATTTTAGGAATAATCCCGAATGTTAATTCAAATACGGGTGTTACGCAATTAGTGGGTCGTATTTTAAGACAGCCATTTGCGCGAAAATCTGGAGTGAAGGAATTAGACGAGAGTTATGTCTATTATACGAAAGGTGATACAAGGGCAATACTTGACAGGGTTTCAACAGGATTTAAAAATGAAGGACTTGAAGATTTGGTAGCAAAACTAAAATTCAGGGATAATGAAGCTGTAAATGCGACAAAAACAGTAAAAATCAAAAAGGAATTTAGCGATAAATTTCAAAACACATTTTATTTGCCTGTTTGGTTAATGACAGACAAAAGCGGTTCAAAACGTAGATTTAATTATGAAAGCGATATAAAACCCAAAGTTGATTTTTCTAAACTTGAATTATCTGAGGAATATATTTCAAAACTTGAAAGTTCTTTAAGTACAGAAACAAAGGAAAGAAAGGCGTTTGCAATAACTTTAGACGATTCCAGTAAAGCATCATTTGTTGAAGAACAAACACAAAGCAACGGTAAAGCGGAAATAAATATTGATTATTTAACACGTCGGTTAAATGAATTAATCGAAAATCCATTTTTAGCAAGAATTATTGGAACACGGTATTTAAAACAAGTTGAATCCAGAATTGGGAAAGAAAAACTAAAAGAACATTATAGTTTTATTGTTTCACAGCTTTGCAAAAAGTTTCATGAGGAAAAAACAAAACAGGAAGAAGAAATCTTCTTACAAGAACTCAAATCTAAAAACCTTGTACTTGCTGTTTCCGATGAAGAAAACATAGGTTTTAAAGTGCCGAAAGATGACATTATTACTGTTAGTCCTATTCCAAGCACCTACAAGTATTATCTTTTTGATGATGTTGAAGTAACAACTATGAATACGCTCGAAAGAAAAGTTGGTGACATACTCGACAAACAGGAAAAAATCCTTTGGTGGTTCAGAAATAAGGTAAATCGCAATTGGTATTCAATTCAAGGCTGGCAACAACATAAAATACGGCCTGACTTTGTTGCTGCAAAAAAAACAGAAGATAATCATTTGGAATTGGTTTACATCATAGAAAGTAAAGGTGAACACTTGCTCGGAAACCTTGACACGACCTATAAGAAAAAAGTATTGGATGTAATGACAGAGCAAAAGCAATTGAAGAGTATTAAAGCATATCAGACACAGATTCCATTTGAAGAATATGTGATAAATGACAAAGTTGGGTGCTACTTGATTGAGCAAGGGAAAGAAGAAGAAAAGTTAAAAGAGCTGTTGAAATGACAAGTCTACACTTACCTTCCCTTTGCTGTAAGGCATCCCGATTTTTATCGGGAGCAAAACACACAAAGCCAACGCTACAACAAAATTTTGCCAAAGAGCCTGCCTGCCCTTCCCACTCCGCCACCCGGACAGAAAGACAATGCAGCAAAAATGAAAGACAGAATATCGAAGGACAAGAATGGCCAGCTTGTAACAGGCGGTATATTTTATTGCCAAAATAGTGCGGAAATCAACGGCAGTGATTCTTCTCAAAATTCGTAAATGCATGATAGCGTCTTACTCTGAATTCGGAAATTAAAACATACCGCCAAACCTTTATGATTAGCAGGATTATATCAACCACCGCTTCCCGGCTGCTGATTGCCACTATGAACCTGGCAATCGTCTGGCTTGCAGCCAGAAATCTCGGGGCAGAAGGTATGGGTACCATTTCGCTGATCATTTTGGGTATCAGCATCAACCAGATGGTGAGTGCTTTGGTCGGAGGCAGCGCCTTAGTTTATTTAGTTCCACGACATCCGCTGTTGCAACTGCTGATGCCTGCCTGGATATGGGCAGTGATTGTTTCCGCCGGTGGCAGTTATCTGTTGGGTTGGCTGAAATTAGTCCCTGAGGAATTTATTGTTGACCTTTTCTGGATATCGCTGCTGCAGTCTTACTTCATCATCAACCAGAATGTGCTGCTCGGCAAAGAGAAGGTATTTCACTTTAACCTGATGGCGGTGGTTCAGGTGGTTCTGGTGCTTGGGACCCTGGTTCTTCTGTTTGGCGGATTTAATTTAATTAGTGTGAGGTCGTATATCATAGCGCTATATGTTTCATTCGGAGTTGTTTTCCTGATCAGTTATCTGCTGATTTTTAAATTCATTGTCGGCCAGCGCTGGTGGAGCGGGCACATTCTGAAGGAAGCCTTCCGGTTTGGCGGCTACCTGCAGGCTGCCAGTTTTATGCAGTTATTCAATTACCGCTTAAGCTATTACATTATTGAAAAGTATTTCGACCGGGCAACTTTAGGCGTATTTTCCATTGGGGTGCAGATCTCGGAGAGTGTCTGGATCATATCCAAAAGCATTGCTATGGTTCAGTATGCACGCATTGCAAATAGCCACGATCATGTTTATTCACGCGACCTGACAACGGCTTTTATCAGGATCACAACATTGTTAACGCTCGTTATGCTTGGTGTTTTGCTGTTGCTGCCTTCCTCGTTTTTTGTTCTGATTTTCCACAGCGATTTCAGTAATCTGCACCAGGTTATCCTGAGCCTTTCAGCCGGAATACTGGCGGTTGCCATTTCGTTGATGCTCAGCCATTATTTCTCAGGGAGTGGCAAGCCATGGCACAATACGATTTCTTCAGGAATTGGTCTTGTATTTACGCTGCTGCTTGGATTCACGCTGATCCCGCGCTTCGGAATTACCGGTGCCGGAATAACGGCCTCGGCGGCTTATACGGCCGGAATGCTTTACCAGTTGATTGTTTTTATGAAGATCAGCGGTGCAAAATGGCAAAGTGTGCTGTCGTTCAGTGCGGACTTTTCAATGATCCGTAAACTGCTTACCAGTGTATATGACAGGACAAAGAAAAGATGAAGTACTTTTAAAAAATAATGTACTAAATGAAAATACTAAAAGAGATTCCCGAATTGGTAGATGCCGGAATCATTTCACAGGAAACGGCAGAAAAAATCAACGACTATTACCTTCAGAAAAATAGCCAGTCTCCTAACCGGCTGATTCTGGTTTTTGGAATACTGGGTGCAATTCTGGTTGGCTTAGGAGTGCTGCTGATTATTGCCCATAACTGGGACAACCTTTCCCGCTTAACCAAAACCGTATTTGCTTTCCTTCCGATGCTTGTCGGGCAAGCACTCTGCGGTTACACCCTCATTAAAAAAACAAATAGTAAGGTCTGGAGGGAAAGTAGCACGGCATTTCTGTTTCTGGCTGTCGGGGCAAGCATCTCGCTGGTCAGCCAGGTTTATCATATTCCTGGCAATTTGAGTTCATTTCTGTTTACCTGGATGCTGATCGGGTTGCCTTTAGTCTATGTGATGAATTCTTCTGTTGCATCGCTGCTCTACCTTTTCGGGATAACCTGGTATGCCTGTGAAGCGGGGTACTGGACATACCCCTCCTCAGAACCTTATTATTTCTGGTTGCTTTTAATGCTGGTGCTACCCCATTATTTTCTTCTTTTAAGGAGAAATCCGGGCAGCAATTTTACGGCATTTCACAACTGGATAGTTCCCCTTTCGGCAATCATTACGCTGGGTACGCTTGCAGATACCAATGAAAAGTTTATGTTTATCAGTTATATGAGTCTGTTTGGTTTGTTCTTTCTGATTGGTAATCTGAATTTCTTCAGTACCTTGAAACCAGTGAACAACGGCTATAGAATCTTAGGTTCTATCGGGACTATTGCACTGCTGTTGTTCCTGAGTTTCGACTGGTTCTGGGATTCTTTAAGGAAAGATGGTTTTCTTTTGTCTGATGTCATCTTTTCGCCTGAATTTATTTCGGCTCTGGTAATCACTGCGGCAGCCATCGTACTTTTTTACCGGCAATTCAGAAATAAGCAATTGATTGAGATAAACCCGATTGAGCCGGTTTTCATTTTGTTTATTATAGCATTCTTAATCGGCTTGTTCTCATCTTTTTCAGTTATCCTGATAAACCTGATTGTTTTGCTGATTGGTGTTGTTACCATCAGAAATGGTGCAAAACTTAACCACCTTGGAATACTTAATTTCGGTTTGCTGATCATTACTGCCCTTGTGATCTGCCGGTTCTTTGATACCGATCTGTCATTTGTTGTCAGGGGTGGAATGTTTGTTCTGGTGGGCGCTGGTTTTTTCGCAATTAACCTATGGATGCTTAAAAAAAGAAAAGAAAATGAATAAAAGGAAACTTTTACCCGCTGCATTTATTGTTGTGGTATTGGTGCAGTTATATATACCGGCAAAGATGATTTTCGACCGGGAAAATATTCTTTCATCAGGCCGGGAGTTTAAATTCAGGGCGGCTCCGGTTGATCCCAACGACCCGTTCAGGGGGAAATACATTGTACTCAATTTCATGAACAATACCATTGATATTCAGGGGTTGGATGAATGGAAAATGAATGAATCAATCTATGTGATTCTTTCTACAGACGAGGATGGTTTTGCAGGAATTAAATCCATTTCAAAAGAAAAACCTTCCGGAAATCAGGGCTTTGTGAAGGCAAAAGTTGGCAACCTGATGTTTAATGACGAGAAAAAACTGACTATTGAGTATCCGTTTGATAGGTTCTATATGGAAGAAACGAAAGCGCCCCGTGCTGAAACAGAATACAACAAAGCATCGCGTGACTCCACCCGGACAACCTGGGCGCTGGTTAGCATCAAGGATGGCGAAGCCGTGTTAAAGGATGTGATGATTGATGGGGTTTCGATTGGTAAGTTGCATGGCGTCAATGATATGAAGTAGAAAATCTTTCAGAAAAGAAAAGGACTATTCCTTCATTATACTGGATTCTACCTGATTAGTAAACAGCGAACCAGCATTGAAAACCTGGTATTCCTTTCTTTTGAATCCCGATACAAAGTCATGTTAAAGTGATCTCATCAATTCCATGACTCTGATTAGCCTAATATTTAGTAATTTTGAACTCTCTAAGCAGTTCCTACATCTAATAAAATGACAATCAGATTTTTGAACAGGATTGCGCTGTCTTTCTTTTTTTTAGTCTCATTGATGGCTTCCGGCCAGGTAATCGATCTGGGCCCTGTTAGTAACCATTGTGCCAGCAGTGAAGAAGTTGCACTTTACAACCTGATTAACGATTACCGGCGCATTCATAACCTTCCTGAAGTTCCTTTCTCAAGGTCGCTTTCATACGTAGCCAGGACCCACGCAATGGACCTTACTTTTAACAGGCCTGATTTCGGAGGATGCAATCCCCACAGTTGGTCGGCAAAGGGAAAATGGAAAGCCATTTGCTATTCCCGTGATCCGAACCGGATGGTTGGTATGAATGATAAGCCTAAAGAGATTGCCGGTTATAAATTTAAAGGTTGGGAAATGGTTTATTCGGGCGGTGAAGAAGCCGGGGCAACCGATGCTTTTGATTTGTGGAAAGGGCTTGGGCTCACCAACGACTATCTGCTCAATACCGGAAAATGGATTAAGCCCTGGAAAGCGCTGGGCATTGGTTTCTATGGTGAATATGCCTGTGTCTGGTTCGGCGAAGGTGACGATACCGAGAAGGGATTCGGATTGTGCATGAGCGACTCTATATCCCAAAATCAAACATCCGAAGTAAATGTAGTAGCGCCTCAGCCGGTTAATAATCAGGATACCAATAGCAGTATTGATAAGTATTATATAATCACCGGAAGCCTGAATGTGCTCGAAAAAGCAAACCGTGAAGTTGCCAGATTGCGCGGTCTGGGTTACCAAAAGGCAAAACTGGTTCCTTTTGGTAACAACTTCAGAATATCAATTGATGAATTTCCGACTGAGTTGGAAGCTCAGTCCAACCTGCCGGCCATTCAGCAATTATTTACCGGCGCCTGGGTGCTCAAACCCGGCGAAAAGGAGCAATAGGAATTACTTTTCAACAACCCGTCCTTAATATCAACAACCCCGGCTACCTTCTGCTACTTATAGCTATATTTGCTGCCCTATGGAAGATTTTGATTACACACCTAGCAATCCCGGACAATATTCTGACGACAGCGTACGTACACTTGACTGGAAAGAGCACATCCGTCTCAGGCCGGGCATGTACATCGGCAAGTTGGGTGATGGCTCCTCTCAGGACGACGGGATCTATGTGCTCATCAAAGAAGTTATCGACAACTCCATAGACGAATTCGTAATGGGCAACGGCCGTACAATTGAAGTGGCCATTAAGGATCAGAGGGTCATAATCCGCGATTATGGCCGTGGAATGCCACTTGGAAAGGTCGTTGACTGTGTATCAAAAATCAACACCGGGGCTAAATATGACTCCAAGGTTTTCAAAAAGGCAGTGGGGCTGAACGGCGTAGGGTCAAAAGCAGTCAATGCACTTTCACAAAGTTTTGTAGCACAGAGTATTCGTGAAGGGAAAACAAAGATTGTTGAGTTCGAGCGTGGAGAAATTGTAGCCGATCATAAAATCGAACCGAGTTCATTGCGTAGTGGAACACTTGTTACGTTTGTTCCCGATGAGCAGGTATTCGGCAAGTATCATTTTCTGTCGGAATACATCGAACAGATGTTGTGGAACTATGTGTTCCTCAACAACGGGCTTACCATCTGGTTCAACGGCATCAGGATGCAGGCCAAAAATGGCCTGGTCGATCTGCTGGAGCGGAATAACAACGGCAACCCGATCGTATATCCCATCGTTCAGTTGAAAGATGAGGATTTTGAATGTGCCTTCACCCACAGTGCACGTCAATATGGTGAAGAATACTATTCATTTGTAAACGGCCAGCATACCACCCAGGGTGGAACGCACCAGGCTGCCTTCAGGGAGGCCCTGGTTAAGACCATCAGAGACTTTTATAAAAAAGATTTTGATCCTGGCGATATTCGTCAGTCGCTGATTGCTGCCATCAGTATTAAAGTTCAGGAGCCTGTTTTTGAATCGCAGACAAAAACCAAATTAGGATCCATGTATATTGAACCTGAAGGCCAGACCATCAGGAATTACATTGGCGATATCCTCAAAAAGCAGCTCGACAATTACCTTCACATGAATTCCGATACGGCAGAATCGCTGCTGCGCAAGATAATGCAGAGTGAAAAGGAGCGGAAGGAAATGGCCAATATCAAGAAACTGGCTAAGGAGAGTGTGAAAAAAGTCAGCCTCCATAATAAAAAGTTACGCGACTGCCGCATTCACTACAACAGCAACGACGTACTCAAACTAAATACCACCCTGTTTATAACCGAAGGTGATTCGGCCAGCGGATCCATCACCAAATCACGCGATGTAAACACACAGGCAGTTTTCAGTCTAAAAGGAAAACCGCTCAACTGTTTCGGACTAAGCAAGCGGGTAGTTTATGAAAATGATGAATTCAACCTGCTTCAGTCGGCTCTTAATATAGAGGAAGGCGTTGAAAATCTGAGGTATAACCAGGTTGTTATAGCCACCGATGCCGATGTGGATGGAATGCATATCAGGTTGTTACTGCTTACTTTCTTCCTGCAGTTTTATCCTGATGTGGTTAAATCAGGACACTTGTACATTTTACAAACGCCTTTGTTCAGGGTGCGCAATAAGAAAAAAACCAGTTACTGCTACTCTGATACCGAAAGGGTAAATGCCATCGCTGAGCTTGGGCCTAACCCTGAGATTACCCGTTTTAAAGGACTTGGTGAAATATCGCCGGATGAGTTCAAGCATTTTATTGGTGGCAGTATGCGGCTCGATCCGGTTATCCTGCGAAAGATAGCTGAAATTCCTGAGATACTCACTTTTTACATGGGTCGTAACACACCTGAACGCCAGGTATTTATCATTGATAATTTAAGGCTCGAAGAAGATCTGGTGATTGCGGAGGCTAACTGATTTTCTTAAACGCCTTTCCAAGCATTTCTATCATATCGCCGGGAAGCATTGCTTCCTGGCTTAATTTTCCGGCAGCAAGATCGCCCGCCCTGCCATGCAGCCAGGTGCCCAAAATGCAGGCATCACGCGCCGGGTAGCCTGAAGCAAGCAAACCGAGGATGATTCCGGTTAAAACATCGCCGCTTCCTCCGGTTGCCATACCCGGATTCCCCGTCGGATTGAAATAAATAGTACCATCAGGCCCGGCAATGGCAGAATAAGCGCCTTTCAGCACAACATAAAGTTTATAGCGTTCTGCAAAAACCCGGAGCAATTCAAGCCGGTCGAAATGATTGGCTGTGGCTCCTGCAAGCCGCTCAAATTCTTTTGGGTGGGGCGTTAAAACACTTCCCGGTGGAAGGAATGAAATCCAGGTTTTGTTTTCACCCAGAATGTTCAGGGCATCGGCATCGATTACCAGGGGAACTGCTGTTTGTTGAATCAGCAGTTTAAAAGCTGCCTGAGTTTCGGAACCAATGCCTATACCCGGCCCTATTCCAACAGCGCTGTAAGTATCAAGAAGTGGGAGCGCTGAAAAGTTTGTATCGTCAGGATCGATGCTGACCATGGCCTCATGGACAGATATCTGCATAATCAAAAACCCATCTCCGGGAATGTGTGTTGTAAGCAAACCGGCGCCGGATCTCAGACAGGCTTTGGCGGCCAATACTGCTGCCCCCATTTTACCAGTGCTGCCTGCTATTAACAAAGCATGCCCGAAAGTGCCTTTATGTGAAAAAACTGACCTGGGCCGGAAAAGACTGCGGCAATCGGCAGTCTCAACCAGAAGGTTGTTGCTAACAACCGACTCAAGGAACCCCGGATGCAGTCCGATGTCAAGCACTTTCCACCTGCCGGTATAGGATTCATTTTCGGCCATCAGGAAGGCGAGTTTGGGCATCTGAAAAGTTAGGGTATAGTCGGCCCTGATGATATGCTGCTTTTTGTGATCAGCCGGAATGTCGGCAAACAGGCCTGACGGAATATCAATGGCAATGACCAGCGCATTACTTTTGTTGATTTGCTCAATAACCCTGGCTATCAGACCACTCACGGGTTTATTAAGACCCGAGCCCAGAACAGCGTCTATTACAATATCATTTTCGTCAATGTCTATTTCAGGATCGGTTTCGAATACATCGTTGATTACCAGCCCCGGAAGGTCGCCCAGCAAATTCAGATTGGTGATAAAGTCGGCGCTGGGGTTTTCAGAATGCCTGATTATCTGTACATCGGCTTCATAGCCGGCATTGTAAAGCATCCTGGAAACAGCCAGCCCGTCACCACCATTGTTGCCCATGCCACAAATAACCCTGATCCGCAGGTCTTTGGTTACCTTTTTCGAAATCCAGCGAAAACAGGCCGCTGCCGCTCTTTCCATAAGTTCAACAGAAGCAATGGGCTCATTGGCGATGGTGTAGGCATCGGCTTCCCTTACTTTTTCAACTGGTAAAATTTTAAGTGCGCACATTAAGGTTGAGGTTAAGGTTAAGGCGATGAGTTGAGCGCAGCCGAAGCTTTGAGGTTAAGGCGATGAGCGCAGCCGAAGCTTTGAGGTTTTGGAGACATTAGAAATTAGAAATTAGAAATTGGAGATTTCCCCTCATATCCCCGAAGTATTGAGGTTCCCAAGACTCACGGTTACAATTTTTTTCTGGTTATCGTCGTCGTTGTTTACAAGACTCATTGTAACCTGAAGGTGAAGGTTGTAGATGTTAATATCTGTTTCTTTCGCTTTGATTTTGCCGATTTTCAGAATATCGGAATTAATGATTCCTTCGTGCCGGTTGGCTTCGCGCCCAAAGATTTTGTCAGACATTGTTGCCAGCGGCAGGCGATTGTAACCAATGCTGAATTCATGGATGTTTGAAATGTCTTCGATGTTCAGCACCTGAAGATTTTCAATACCATCAATATTTACCGTAAACCAACGGTGAACGTGCTCATCGATGAGGCAACGGTTGAGGCTGTCGCGCGAAAGTATGCGGGCGTTGTTGATGATAGCCCGGCCATAATGGTTGTCGTTGTAAGTATATACTTTGTCGTAAGTAATTGCATACCGGGTGCTTATACCTCCGATTATTTTCCTCAGCCGGGGAAAGAAGTGGAATGCATTGTAAATTCGCAGAACAATTGCGTAGTTACTCGCGAAAAGCAGAGAGTGCAGAGGTGTATCGAAAATCAAAAAACCTCCATCGCCGGTACTTATGAAGCTTTTTTCAATGATTTCGCGCGAATACTTCTGAAAAATAAACGGGTGGTTTGTGAGGCATAAATCAATGGTTGTTGAAAGCATTGTCTTAAAGAGAAAAGGGATAAGCATTTGCTCAAATTCCCCGTACGAACTGTACTGATATATGTCGAGCCCGAGTACCGATTTTGAACCAAGACTATCGGCATCAATGCATTTCTTTAATTCTGCGAGCATTTCGGTTTCATCGGGAACTACATTCGTTTTCTCAAAGATGACCCGGTTGTCGTATTTATTCAGAATATCGCGGACGATATCGTGATCAATGGTTGTAATTTGGTTTTTCATGATTCAGGTATTCAAAGTCTTATGATGGATTTAATTTTTTCTGACAGGTATTGTTTCTCTTCTTTCGTGCAACGCTCTCCGAATCCAAAAGCAGCGCCCTGGCTGATGATGGCCGGAAAAATTCCTTTGCGTGTAATGCCGGAAAGCGACTTTAGCGCACCTTCAACCTGGGCAATTGACTCGATCTCGTATCTTTTAAAAGAAACGTGCGCGGTTTTCGATCCTTCTTTTTTCAGGATTGTCAGTTCTTTTTCGTTGACTGATATTTCCTGCGTTGAGAATATAACTTTGAGCGATAACCGTAAGGTTGCAAATCCCAAAAGCCAGAAAGGAATCGAAACAAATGCCCAGATGTAGTTGTATTGCACCAGCAGGATGGTCCAGATCATAATCATCAGCAACCAGAAAGTGATTACTAAAAGGGTGAAAAGGCCCTTGTACGAGAACCCTTCTCTGGGAATGCTGAAGGTTGTTGTTCCGGGTTCCGTTTCCTGGAGCATAATCCTTCCGGATGATAATGGAACGGAATGATTATTAGATTCAAAAGTCATTTTTTTTGATTTCGGCATTCACGGATAATCGCACACGCTGTATTGCATAGCGGGATGTTGACGAGTACCAAAATTACGAAAAATTCGTTCTGACCGGCTTCACAAGGTTGATTGAGACAGGCATAAGATTACAAAACCTTAATATTCAATTCACATTAAGTTTAATTTCAGATTCTACATTTGTCTCAACCTAAACCCAAAGTATGCAGAATGCGGATTTCAATATACTTCTTGTTGACGATGAGCCTGATATTCTTGAGTTCCTTAGCTATAATCTAAGAAAGGAAGGATACAAGGTTTATTGCAGCAACAGTGGGGCCGATGCCGTCAGGTTAGCCCGGAAAATGCTTCCAAACCTGATCGTTCTCGATGTAATGATGCCTGATAAAGATGGCTATGAAACCTGTCGCGAGATCAGAAGTGATATGCACCTCAAGGACACAGTTATTGCTTTTCTTTCGGCCAGGGGAGAGGATGCCTCGCAGGTAGAAGGATTTGAAGCAGGCGGGGATGATTACATCAGAAAGCCGGTCAGGCCCAAAGTTTTTATTTCGAGGGTAAAGGCTTTGCTCAGGCGTCAGTCCGGACAGGCACACCCTGGTACCAGGGTCGTTTTTGATGACCTGATTATTGATACAGAGCGTTATTCAGTCATCTCAAAAGGAATAACTGTTGAATTATCGAAGAAGGAGTTTGAGCTGCTTCTCTTGCTGACCACCAGACCGGGAAAGGTTTTTTCGCGTGATGAAATATTCATGAATGTATGGGGTTCTGATGTGATTGTTGGTGAAAGAACCATAGATGTTCACATTCGCAAAATCCGTGAAAAGGTTGGATTTGATAACATCAAAACAGTAAAAGGGGTTGGTTATTACTTTACCTGATCGTCATTCGATTGCCAGATTTCCCAGGCCATTTCAGCCTGTTTGAATAACATGCCCATCCCGTTGCGGGTTTTTGACCCTTTCTGCTTTCCGGCTTCCATCAGTCGCGTCAATTCCGGGTTATAAACCATATCGAAAATATAGTGCCGACTGGTAATAAATTCTACCGGAATACCAGGGATGCCGTCCACTTTCGGATACATTCCAACCGGTGTCGCATTTACGATCAGGTCAGTGTTTTCCATCGTTTCTTTCGCAACCCGGGAATAGAGTATGTCGTATTCAATCCCGGGAGAATGTTTTCGAACGACCTGGGTAACATTCCATCCATGCTTTTTTAACACAAAAAGTGCTGCAGAAGCTGCGCCACCATTGCCCAAAACCAGCGCATTTCCTGTATGGTTTTCTGTAAAATCCAGAATTTCAGATTCGAAAGCCGACGCATCGGTGTTCCATCCTTTCAGAATCGTTTTTTCGCCTTCAAGCTGAAATCCTATGGTGTTGACTGCTCCGATGGCCAGGGCTTCAGGTGAAAGAATCTGTAGAAACTCAATCACTGACTTTTTATAGGGGATGGTTACATTCAGTCCACGCAGTAAAGGCTCATTTTTAAGCAATTGGCTTAGATTTCGGATATCCCGCAACGGGTAAAGTTCATATTCCGCGTCAATTGACTCCTTAACAAATTTTTCGGTGAAGTATGTTTTGGAGAGAGAATGCCCGAGTGGGAATCCGATCAGTCCATACTTCTGTTTCATAGCGCTTAATTATGGGGTACATTATAACAAATGCTGATCAGATGACCGATTGAGTGAACCATCAGAATCAATATTCTTTTCATTATTCAAATTGAGTGGTTTTATCCTGCTGCTGAATTGGATATAAGCAGATTAACCTTGCTTATTATTTTCAGATGAATACCTGGCCCGGGTTTCCAGAACATCTGCATCATCCATTAATTGAGGTGAGTATTCAAAAAGTAAGCTCAAACTGCCCGCGTCATCGGCAAGTAGGTTGCTCAATCGCGAAAGTGCCTCTTTACGTTTGCCCTGTTCAAAAAGATAGGAAACCAAACGAACCATCAATATTTTGTTATCAGGCAGGTGGTTCAATCCGGTCAGGATTAATTCACAGGAGCGGTCGA
Source organism: Bacteroidales bacterium (assembly GCA_038325075.1). Classification (GTDB taxonomy): domain Bacteria; phylum Bacteroidota; class Bacteroidia; order Bacteroidales; family Lentimicrobiaceae; genus Lentimicrobium. The sequence continues at coordinate 13,571 of JBBQIQ010000061.1, forward strand.
AATCTTTCAATTCAGCGTACATTTCTGAAAAGTCGAGCCAGATTTCATGATCAAGTGGTTCGATCTGGGCCGATTTGGTGAATGATTCTTCAGCTTCAATATACAAGCCTGCCTGCTTTTGACAAATGGCCAGCGAAGCGAGGTATTCCGGATTTTCCGGGTCCTGTTCAATGCCTTTCAGAATATACCTCAGGGCAGTCTTCATATTACCCTTAAGCTGATAGCAAACCCCAAGGCCAACCCAGGCATCGGCTATGGCATCATCCATTTCAACGGCCTTTCTGAAATTCCTGATCGCTTCGTCGGTTTCCGAAAGTTTTTCATAGCATTCGCCAATATAATAATAGGTGAGTGCTTCGGGCTCTTCGTGATCAAAAGTTTCGCGGTAAGCTTCAATTGCATGCTGATACAACTCCATGCCGGCAAGTGCATTTGCCTTATTGAAAAAAGCCGAAGAGAAGGTTGGTTCAATGGCTATGGCAAATTCAAAAGCTTCAATGGCTTTCTCGAATAATTCAAGGTTGTTGTATGCCACACCAAGGTTAAACCAGGCGAAACGCGAATAGGGAAACCGATCTGTAAAGGCGGTGAAATATTCTATGCTGGTTTCAGGCTGGTTGGTAATTTCGTAACAGAAAGCAAGCTCAAATATGATGGTCTCGTTATCAGGCTCAATTTCAAGTACTTTCTTAAGATATTCAATGGCTTTTTCGTAATCGCCTAAGTTTTCGTATTCAAATGCTATGCTTGAATAGATGTTTTCTAGGTCCTCATCTTTGTTGATTGCTTTGTTGTATTCACGAATGGCATCATCATAACGCTTCAACTGGCTGTAAATAGCCCCTTTGGTAATATAAATATCACTGTTGGTCGGGTCCATATTCTCAACTTTCGAAAGTACCCGCAACGCTTTTTCTGCTTTATTCGAAGAAACCAGTAACTGGGCCTGCCTGATCAGAATTCCTGACTGATAGGGGTACTGTTCAATGGCAAGCCTGACTGCAGTAGCACATTTTTCCATGTCGTTACTGCCCATGTAATGGTCTATCAGGTCTTCGTATTCTTCCACATCGAAGAAATAGCGCGAGTCTTCATTGAGCATGTTGTCAAAACGCTCAAGAAGGTCACTCAGTGAATCGTCGTCTTCGTGTTCGAAAAAATCGTTCATTGTTCAGTTTTTGGATGTCAGCATCCTGACAGACGGTACAAAATTAATCAATTTTATCACCTGTGGGCTGAATATTAATAAATGAACCATTGACAAACAGAAATAGTTTTGCCGCAGCCTGCTTTGTAATATTACGAATATATTTATCCATTATTCAAGACTTCACCGATTAAGTTATGGACAGGTGGTTGTTAATAAAAATACAGTTCATGACTTTCTGAATAAGGTTGTTTTGCAAGGCAGAACTTTTATCCGGAAGAAACAAATCTGAATCATTTAACTGCTGACTGCCTTTAACTTTAATAAATTCCTGTACTTTTGTCTGGTTTCTATAATTATAGTTGAATATTATGACATTAATCAAGAGTATCTCAGGAATCCGGGGCACAATCGGAGGAACACCCGGTGATTGTCTGAGCCCGATAGACATTGTGAAATTTACTTCTGCTTTTGCCTTTATTCTGAAACGGGAGTCTGAAAATAGGCTTAAAGTTGTTGTTGGACGCGATGCAAGGGTATCGGGAATTATGGTTAATAACCTGGTTACCGGAACACTCATGGGTATGGGTATCGATGTTGTTGATGTTGGCCTTTCAACCACCCCTACAGTTGAAATGGCTGTTATGGACCTTGGTGCTGATGGTGGTATAATTTTAACTGCAAGCCACAATCCATGGCAATGGAATGCACTGAAGCTTCTCAACAGAGAGGGAGAATTTATCAGTTCCGAATTGGGTGAACAATTACTGTCTCTGGCCAACAGCGGAAGTTTTACCTATGCCGAAGTTGATAAGCTTGGAAGCATTACATACGATGATAGCCAGATAAGCAAACACATCGAAAAAATACTTACACTGCCTCAGGTAAATGCGTTTGCTATTAAAATGGCCGGTTTCAGGGTTGCCATTGATGCCGTGAATTCAACCGGAGGCATTGCCATACCGTTGTTGTTGAAAGCCCTTGGGGTTGAGATGATTGAAGAATTGTACTGTACGCCCAACGGACATTTTCCGCACAATCCGGAGCCACTGCCTGAAAACCTGCAGGAGATTTCTAAACTGGTCATTAAAAGTAAAGCACATGTCGGATTTGTTGTTGATCCCGATGTTGACAGACTCGCCATCATTTGTGAAGACGGAGAAATGTTTGGTGAAGAATATACTTTGGTGGCTGTTGCAGATTATGTTTTATCAACACAGCCGGGAAATACGGTCTCCAACATGTCATCCACACGGGCGCTGCGCGATGTAACGGAGAAAGCCGGCGGCAGGCATTATGCCTCTGCTGTCGGTGAGGTCAATGTCGTCGAAAAAATGAAAGAAGTGAATGCCGTGATCGGGGGCGAAGGCAATGGCGGTGTTATCCTGCCTGAAATTCATTACGGGCGCGATGCTTTAGTTGGTATCGCTCTGTTCCTGTCGCACCTGGCGCAATCGGGCAAACGCACTTCGGCCCTGAGAAGCAGCTATCCAAATTATTACATTTCTAAAAATAAAATTCAACTTTCACCTGAAATGAATGTGGATTTAATTTTAAAAAGCATTGCTGAAAAGTATAAAAATCAACCAATTAATAATCAGGATGGTGTGAAGATTGAGTTTGACAATGAGTGGGTTCACCTGCGCAGGTCAAACACCGAACCCATTATCAGGATATATTCAGAAAGCGATTCAGAAGCCAAAGCCGAAGTTCTGGCCCGAAAGATTATCGATGACATCAAAGAGGTGATCAGAGGGTAATTGATGGGGTTCCTTTCCAGAAAATAAAGCAGCTATTTCTTCTGAATTTGCTGTGTATTGGTTTTCTGTTTATATTCGTGGCAAAATAGACTACTTTATTATGGCTTCTAAGCGGAAATTACGGAAAGTCAGAAGGTTTAAACAGGTAATTTTTAAACTCACTACACAGCAGAAAAAGCGGGTGGATGCTTTTTGCAGGAAAAACGGAACCACCCCAGTGAACATGTATAAGAAAGCCATCTTACTATACCTGACCAACAAAGGTTACAGCAGTCCGAAGCATTATGCCCCAACAATCAGCGAGAACCAGATGAGCATTTTTGATTTTGTAGAAGATCCGCTAAAGCAGGATTACGGTTCATAACATTCTTCAAAACCGCCTTTTTAATACCCAACTGGTCGATCGGAATTAGAAATATAAATCGCAGTACTCAGGTAAACCTAACTTTGAAAATTGTTGCAATTGGGTTTTTATCTTCATAAGTAAAATAATTCCCGGTATCTGATTCACTAATTTAATTTTCAGGCACTTCTATTATCAGAATTTCCGATTTTTCTTTTGCATAGAAGGAAATTTCGCCGATTCCTGTAATTTCTATAGAATCGCGCCGGCCAGCCTTGTAATCTCCGGTTTCAACCTCACCCTCAATAATATATATAAAGATATAATTTCCGGGTTCGTGCACTTTGTAATTGAATTGCAGCCCTTCGTCAGTGCCAAGCAGGCTAAGCCAGGCATCTTGGTTAATCTGTATAATGTTATCACCTCCTATAGGAGAAACAATTGTCTGAATCTTATTTGGTTCTCTTTTCCCTTCCAGGTTAATCTGGTTGTAAGTTGGCTGAGAATTTTTGATTTTCGGGAACATCCAGATCTGAAGCAGGTTAAGAATATCACTGTCTGATTGGTTGTACTCAGAATGCGTAACTCCGCTTCCGGCTGACATATACTGTATCTCATTTTTCATTATAACAGAGGTATGCCCCATATTATCGCGATGCCCTAAAGCTCCCTGAAGCGGTATGGTGATAATTTCCATATTGCTGTGCGGATGGGTGGCAAACCCGCCGCCACCTTCAACGAGGTCATCGTTAAGTACCCTCAGAACCCCAAATCGTTCCCTTTTCGGATCAAAATAGTTGGCAAAGTTGAAACTATACCTGGCTTTGAGCCAATTGTAATCGGCGGCTCCGCGATCACTGGCTTTATGAATATTGATAGTCATTTTTTTTGTTTTTAGTTCAGAAATAACCCTGATTGCAATAAAGGATGAGCGCCTGCGAAGCGCCCGTTATATAACATTTGAAACAAAATTATTGTTTGAGACTAGTCAGAAAAGGTTATTCGGTAAGTTTCTCGTAAAGTATCCGGTTAAGAATCGATTTGCCGAGTGTTATTTCATCGGCAAATTCCAGTTCATCGCCGATGGCTACTCCTCTGGAAATCGCTGAAATAGTCACGACTTTATCCTTCAGTTTTTTAAACAGGTAATAATTTGTGGTATCGCCTTCAGTTGTAGCCGGCAAAGCCATAATCACTTCACGGATTGCTTCTGTTTCAGTTCTTTGCATGAGGGGTTCAATGCTAAGATCGTTCGGGCCTATGCCATCCATGGGCGATATTATTCCGCCAAGTACATGGTACAATCCCCTGAACTGACCAGTGTTCTCGATGGCCATAACATCCCTGATATCTTCAACAACACAGATAATTGTACTGTCGCGTTTGTTATCGCTACATATTCCGCACAGCTCATTATCTGAAATATTATGGCATCTGGCACAATATCTGATCCCGCTCCTAAGTTTAATGATTGCATTTCCCAACGCTTCCGACCGGTTTTCATCCTGCCTGAGCAGATGCAAAGCCAGTCTGAGGGCTGAACGACGTCCGATTCCCGGCAAACGGGTAAATTCATTTACTGCTTCTTCGAGAAGTTTAGAGGAATAATTCTGCATACGTCATTCAATCGTTAAACAACAGGTTACTTTTGACTAATTTTGCGACAAATTTACAAAACAGATTGATGCCTGAGGATAAGATATCTTCGCATCCGGTTAATGACAAATGATGATACAATGAGAATGATTACAGTGATATTTATTTTTCTTTTGGCTTTTCTTAACCTTAATTCCATGGCACAATCGCCGGATGCCATTTCAGATATTAATAAAACAGACGGTAAAGGACAAAAGCAGGGCTCCTGGAAGAAAACCGACAAGGATGGCAGGTTGATTTATTCCGGCACTTTTCTCGAAGATAAACCAACCGGACGCTTTGTTTATTATGATACAACCGGCGCTGTTAAGGCTGAATCGCAATTCAGTGAAAAGGGCAGCAAAGCTTACGCAATTGCATTTTACAGATCTGGTAAAAAGATGTCGGAAGGTTTGTATGTCAATGAAAAGCGTGATAGTGTCTGGAATTTTTACAATGAAGAGGGAATTCTGATTTCCGAAGAAACTTACCGTATCGGCAAGGCAGAAGGCACCTGGAAAACCTATTATGCCAATAAGTCAATGCTCGAAGAGGTAAGTTACCATAATGGTATAAAGGAAGGTCTCTGGAAGCAGTATTTTTTTGATGGTCCTGTAAAGCTAAATGCCACTTTTAAGAACGGCAAACTTGAAGGCCTTGCCACTTTTTTCCATCCCAATGGCAGGGTTATGGTTTCGGGGCCATACACCAATAACCTTAAAGATGGCGTTTGGATGCACATCAACGACAAAGGTGTAGCTGAAAAGCGCGAAGTATGGTCGGCTGGATTTCTGACCCTTGAAGAATACTACGATAAAGCTGTGGAGAAGATGGTGAAGGAAGAGAAGTAGCGGCTCAGGGGGGCTTGGGGCTCAGGGCTCAGGGCACGGGGCACAGGGCACGGGGCTCAGGGCACAGGGCACAGGGCTCAGGGCACAGGGCATGGAGCATGGAGAATGTGGAAGTCAGAGCTCTGAGGTCAGAAGTAAGAAGTCGGAGTCTGGAAACTGTTCAGGGGGAAGGCTGATTTAGAGTTACCCAAATATTTTTTCAACTTCCCGAAGACTTTTGATTACCTGAAATCCGGATGCTATTAGCCGTTCTTCCGACTGATGGCCATCAGCAATCAACAAACATTTTATCCCGAGTTTGGTGGCAACTTCAGCATCGTGAAGGGTATCACCGATGAGGCAGGTTTCTTCTAAGGAAAAGCCGGTTTTTTCAATGGCAGATTGTGCCAGCGCAAGTTTCCCGTTGGCCAGATGATCGTCAATGCCGAAAATATGGCTGAAATATTCCTGAATCCCGTGTTCATATACCAGCTTAACCAACTCGTTGTGCTCCATTGCCGAGAGGATAATTTGCTGCCTGCTCGTATTTCTGAACCATGAAAGGGCCGCCTTTGCTTCTGTGTGCAACCCGGTAGTCCTAACCAGACGGAGGTAATGGTCCATAAATTCAATGGCAACGGTTTCAAAGGGCTCTTCATTAAAGTTGAAACCAGCGGTTACATAATACTCTTTTACCGGGAAGGTGAAAATATCAAGATAACGCTCAATATTAAGCAAGGGAATATTCCTTTTTCCAAGGAGCAGATTTATGGAGGAAACACAAACGCCAAGGTCATTTAACAGGGTACCGTTCCAGTCCCAGATGATATTGCGGCAAAGGCTTAAATCGTATTTATTCATGTGCAAATGGTAGCGTCTTTTTCAGAATGATCATGCCGGGTTCTTGCATCGAAACAGTATATCCGTATTGAAGATAATTCTCTGGCTTAAGATTGTTGATGCCAAACCTTTCCCGGTATTCATCGGTGATAATCAGATAATTGATTTTCAGGTTGTCGGCATATTTCAGTAGGGCCGGGCCAGACAGTTTTTTACCGGCTTTCTGCATTTCGACGATACTCAGGTCGCTTTGTATCCGCTTAAAATGCCCGATTTCATTAAAAATAAAAGTCATAGGAGCGAGTACTTTCAGATCTGCTGTTTGAATGCCCATGTATTTTAATGATAATTGCCTGTTTTTTTGGGGATCAAACTTTTTTAAAGCAATCCCTGTATTCCAAACCAGGTTTGTGATCAGGAATAATCCCAGCAATACCAATGAAACCTGATATGCTTTCCTTATGGTTAATCCCCGTTTCAGCGGAAGCAAACTTTGCCTGTTCTTGTATAAGTGAAGGAAAGACCTGGTAATAATCAGCATAATATACGGCAGATACAACAACATGTATTTTGAAGTTGTATGCACTGCAACCAGGGATAGGAAAATAACCAAGAGCATAAGATACTTCAAAAGGTTGCCTTCTGACTTTAAATTCTTAAAGTTAACCAGCAGCATAAACAGAAATAATATGGATAAGCTGATTTCTTTGGGGCTGTGGAAAAACCTCAGATGCTCGTTCAGAATTTTGCCCAGGAAAGCAAAGGATGAAGGAAGGATGGTGGATTTGTGCAGCGCCGGCGAATCATTGACCTGGTATAGCCAGAAGTTGAGACCATATTGGTATGTAAAATCATAAAAATAGACAGCGAATGCCGGTAAAGTTAACAGGGAGAATATGACCGAAGCCTTAAATCTCTTACGCATTAAAAGCAAAACGGCTCCTGCTGCCATAAATATCAGCCCGTTAAGGTGCGTTGCTGCTGCCAGTCCTGCAAACAGGCCGCTGATTGCAAGGTATTTGTATTCGCCCTCTTCAGTAAAGTACTTCTCCAGAAAAAGATAAGACAGAAAGCCCAGGGTCATAACCACAATCTCAGGCCTGAAAACAAACGAATACTGAAAAATAAAGGCGTTGGCAATGGCTAAAAGCAGTGCGAACCACGCAGCGTCATTTCCCATTTTCCGGCGCACATATCCAATGAAAATAAGCAGAAAAATGCAAAGCCATACTAGGCTTACGCTCTTGATCGAATAGAGTGAAAATCCCAATATGCTGATAAACAAAGCACCATTGAGGGTAAAGAATTTATGGTGTACAATATGCCGCGTATCCTGCATGGTGATGCCATGCATCAGTTCTGATTTCACATAACCTTTTTCAGCCATCCAGTAAGCATGCTCACCAATCCATGCATCGTCAATGTCAGGAGACCGTTGCCAGAGACTGAATACGAATAGCATCGAGGTCAGTAGAATCAAGACTTTAACGATGGTGATATGCTGCATTTCTTATAATTCCCGGGCTATTTTTGAGGCTCAAAGGTAGGCTTTTAACTATTCAGTTCCGGTAGCCTGTTCTGTCAGAGGTTCCTTAGCCTGAATGGAAATTAAAAAGCATGTAATTCTGGTAAACAAAACATAATTTCTTTTTTCGATTGCATGTTTTATAAACTTGTCATTATCTTTGCTGCTTAAAGATTCCTTATGATTCAGCGAATTCAAACAGTTTATCTTGCCATTGCAGCCATAGCACTAGCAGTTGCATTCTTTTTTCCGGTTATGAGTTTTATCAACGAAGGTCAAATTTGGCTCGAAGTCTATTTGAAGGGCTTTCAGGATAATTCGGCACCATCGCTTGGTTTGAATAAACTGATGCTTCTCCCATTGCAGTTGCTGAATGTAATTGTTATTATCATGGCGGGTTTAGCAATATTCCTCTATAAAAACCGGAAATTACAGATGCGTGTGGTAAGGTTGGGCATCGTAATGATTTTAGTTGTCGTTGCGCTGGTCTTCTTTTACTATGGCAACATCCTTGGCAAAGCCACCTTAACGATTCCTGATTTCAATCATACGGGCATATACCTGATTCTGGGATCCCTGGTGATGTTTGTTTTGGCCAACCGGAGCATACAGAAAGACGACAAGCTGGTGCGTTCTGCCGACAGACTGCGGTAGTCAGTTCTTTTTTGGCAATTCCATTATTTCGAGATCCTTTATTTCTTCCCCATCAATAATAAATCTTATCAGGGTGGATACCTGATGCATGCCCTGTTTTCCGGCTGCACCGGGATTGATGTGCAACAGATTGTTTTTAGGATCATTGATCACTTTGAGTATGTGTGAATGGCCGGTAATAAACAGCTTTGGTTTTATCTCCCCGATCAGTTGCCTGGCCTCAGCAGTATATTTACCGGGATAACCGCCGATATGAAGGATGAGTACTTTCACCTCTTCACACATAAATTCCAGATAATGAGGATAAAATGATTTCAGTTCGTTCCCGTCAATATTTCCTGTCACCGCTCTTAACCTTTTCATGGATGCCAGAATTGTAGCTGTTTCCAGATTTCCGATATCTCCGGCATGCCAAACCTCGTCGCAATCAGCAAAGAATTCTGAAATTTTTGGATGCAGGTAGCTGTGGGTGTCTGAAAGCAGACCGATTCTTTTCATGCAATGGAATGTTGGAATGATGGAATGATGGATGATTGGAAGAAGGTTGAAAAGTTCAAGGGTTCAAGAGTTCAAGAGTTCAAGAGTTCAAGAGTTCAAGAGTTCAAGGGTTCAAGTGTTCAAGGGTGCTGCAATTAATATAAAATTCTATGTGACTATGACAGGTTATATTTTGTCAATGTTTTGAAAATACGTGTCGGTTTCGTTGTAAGGTTTATGAGTTCAAAAGTTCAAT
>JBBQIQ010000062.1:0-22808 GCA_038325075.1 Bacteroidales bacterium
ACATCATGTAACCGAAGATAAATACTGTAATCGCAATAAGTACAATATAAGGGTCGGCATTGAGTGCTTTTGAAAGCACCTGTGTTATGGCTACGGCGATGAGGACAATAAATGTAATCAACAGCAAAGCCAGAAAGCCCATAAACAGCGCATAGTTCCGGCTTTTATACCGTTCGCCTATCCATTGGGCCAGGGTAAGTGCCTTCACTGACTGCCCGTATTTTCGGAAACTCTTGGTTAAAATTGTAAGCGAGACAAGGGCTGCAAATGGCAGAACAATACCATAAGAAATAATGCCGCTGATCCCATAATTGGCAATAAAGCCCGGATTGATCACGAAGGTTGCTGCACTGGTCATGCTGGCAGCGAGAGAAAGCGCCACGGCAACCGGAGAGAACATGATGTTCCCAACAGCATAATCTGAGATACTTTTAATCTTTAGAGCACCACGGATTACGAAGAAAAGGATAACACCCATATAGAGAATTACCAGTATCCATGCGCCCGTTACCTGTGCTGATGTTGCCAATTTGGGGAGTTGGTTTTAATTTGTTTAATCCTGAATCCTGAAATCCATTAAACCTAATAAAATCTATTTAACCTAACAAGTCGGAAGAAGACCTGTTGGGTTTATATTAATACCTGAATGCAGCCGATGCAAAGGCCAGTCCACCGCCTGAACCGATAAATACCAGCAGCTCTCCACGCTTCACTTTTCCTTTGGTTACTGCATCGTCGAAAGCCAGCGGAATACAGGCTGAACCAGTGTAACCGTAATACTGCATAATGGTGTGGGCCTTTTCCCCTGGCACATTCAATTTATCCATGGTTTCCCGGATGGTATTGATGTTGATCTGCGTAAGAAAATAGTGATCAACCGATTGGGGTGTTTCGCCAATACGTGTGGTAAGATCCAGCGCCATTTTGCTCCACATTTCTGTGTTGAGTTCCTTCGGGAATTTCTGAACAAACTTAAGCAGATGATCCTTGTTTTCAACCACCTCTCGCGTTATAGGCTGGTTGGTTCCGCCGGCATATATGCCCATGTAACCATAATACTGTCCCTGGGTGAGTAATTCACTTGCCAGGAAGCCTTGATTTTCAGTTTCTTCGGCTTTCAGAATCACAACCCCTGCCCCATCGGCAAACAACGTGACGGTTTTCTTATCCTGCATATTCAGGTATTTGCTCATAGCATAAGCACCAATTACCATCACATGTTTGTACTGTTCGTCGGACTTTATGTATTTGGAGCCAATATCCAAAGCCGTAACAAAACCGGAGCATGCAGTATTGATATCGAAAGTGCCTGCGTTCACCAGTCCGAGTTCATACTGAACTTTTGAAGCTGTTGAAGGTGAAATAAACTCCGGGGTATCGGTTGAGATTATCAGCAAATCTATGTCTTCGGGCTTCAGTCCGGCCCTATCCATAGCCTGCCGGGCTGCCGGGATACACAAATCGGCAGTAGATTCGTTTTCAGCAGCCCACCGGCGCTCATGAATATGAACATTTTCAACCAGCCAGTCGCTCACATTTTCACCCAGCAACTCATCAAAATAGCTGTTGGGAACGATCCTTTCAGGGACATAAGCACCTGTTGAGAGTATTATCGCATTTCGCATTAATCTGATATTTAAATCGTTATTCCACCATCAACACTTAACACAGCACCATTGATGTAAGCGGCCTCACCGGAAGCCAGAAATACAAAGGCACTGGCAATCTCTTCGGGTTTTCCAAGCCTTCCCAGGGGGACTTTCTCACGCATGGTCGCCAGTACATTTTCCGGCATCAGCGCCACCATTTCTGTTGAGATGAAACCGGGGGCAATGGCATTGACAGTAATTCCCTTGCGGCCAAGTTCACGGGCCCAGGTTTTTGTCATTCCGATGACACCGGCTTTTGTGGCTACATAATTGGTTTGCCCGAAATTGCCATACAGCGCAACAACAGAAGATGTAGAGATAATCCGGCCGTATCCTTTATCCATCATATAAGGTGAAACAGCCTTGGTGCAGTAAAACACACCATTCAGGTTCACGTCTATTACCTGATGCCATTGTTCAACTGTCATTTTCTTCAGGCTTGCATCGCGGGTGATACCGGCATTGTTGATCAGTATATCAACTTGCCCGTATTTCTCTACAACGGCAGCAGCAGCATTCTCAACCTGTTGGTAATCTGCAGTATTGACTTTATAAAAGTCGGCTTCTCCCCCATCGCTGCGGATTTCTTCAGTCAGAAGGATGCCTTTGTCTTCGTTAAGGTCCCATATTACAGCGATTGCGCCTTCCAGGGCAAACCTGATCGCCGTTGCTTTTCCTATTCCGTCGGCTCCGCCGGTGATGATGGCTATTTTGTTTTTGAGTTTTTTCATGTTGGAGGTATTGTGGAGACGTTGCATGCAACGTCTTTACATCTTGCTTTTTTGTGGTATTGTGGAGACGTTGCATGCAACGTCGTTACGGTCTTGCTTTTTTGTGGTATTGTGGAGACGTTGCATGCAACGTCTTTACGGTCTTTCGATGATGATCGAGGTGCCCATACCTCCGCCAATGCAGAGGGTTGCGAGACCGGTTTTGGCTTTGCGGCGGCCCATTTCATAGATCAGGGTGGTGAGGATGCGCGCGCCGGATGCACCAATCGGATGTCCGAGTGCGATGGCTCCACCATTTACGTTCACTTTACCGGGATCGAGTCCCATATCGCGCACAACGGCTATAGACTGAGATGCAAAGGCTTCATTCGCTTCTACAAGATCAATCTGATCAACAGTATAGCCAATTTTTTCCAGTGCTTTTCGCGATGCAGGAACAGGGCCATAACCCATAATGGTCGGGTCAAGTCCGACAGATGCATAGGACCTGATAGTCACTAGTGGCTTTAGTCCGAGTTCATCGGCTTTCTGCTTCGACATAACCAGGAGCATGGCAGCGCCATCGTTAATCCCTGAAGAATTTCCGGCAGTTACAGTGCCTGCCTTATCGAAAGCAGGCGGCAATTTGGCTAATTTATCAAGTGTAGTACCGGGTCGTGGATACTCATCGGTATCAACCACAATCGGATCACCTTTGCGTTGCGGGATTACCACCGGGACAATTTCATCCTTGAATTTACCGGCTTTTTGTGCGGCTTCTGTTTTCAACTGACTGTTCAGGGCAAAAGCATCCTGTTCATCACGGGAAATATTCCAGCGTTTGGCGATGTTTTCAGCCGTAACGCCCATGTGGTAGTTGTTAAAAGTCTCTGTTAGCCCGTCATGGATCATACTGTCGATGATCTTTCCATCGCCCATGCGGTAACCATAACGGCCTTTGGGCAACAGGTATGGTGCATTGGTCATGCTTTCGGTGCCTCCGGCAAGAATTATGTCGGCATCCCCAAGCATAATAAATTGAGCAGCCATGCTCACTGCCCGTAAACCTGACCCACATAATTTATTGATTGTCATAGCCGGAACCGTTTCAGGCACCCCGGCATATACAGCCACCTGACGGGCAACATTTTGTCCCAGGCCAGCCGAGAGTATGTTTCCAATGATTACATCGTCTATCAGGGCCGCATCGAACCCTGCCCTTTTGATGGCTTCTTTGGCTGCAATGGTTCCCAGTTCAACGGCACTCAGTGCGGCCAGGCTTCCACCGAATGACCCGATGGGGGTGCGGGCTGCTGAAACAATAACGACTTCTCTCATATCCTTACTTTTAATGGTATTCTGAATAAAGTGCTAAGTAAACAACTTTAGAAATAACAGGAAAGGTGAAAAGAAAGATTGGAAGGGTTGACTTATTGAGAATAAAGATTCAATATATATTATAATTAATTGATTATTATTATACTAGATATATAATAAACCGGGGCTGACTTTTTGATTAAATGAGCTTCTAAAGTGCCGGAATGAGTAAAATGTGACTTGAACAACCGTTTCGCAAGTATTACCCAAAGTGAGTAAAGCGATTCCATGTTGCACTCAAATCAGTCAATTTAGTTTTAAATATGACTTAATAAAATTTATTGAATTTTTCTTTGCAACCCAATAAGCAACAAACGGGACCGTCTGAAATCCAATAATGAGTCCAGTCTAAAAAGGTAAAAAATAGAGAAATGCCACTAAAACACCAAATCGCCAAATTACACAAAACACTGTATATCAATGAATAATATTTGGTGAGATTTTGTGTTTTCGTGCTTTGGTGGCGAAAAAAAGAGTTTTTATACTGAGCTCAATAATCATAATCATACTAAAAAGAAGTTCAGGGAAATCTATTCTAAACGAATGATCTATTCTAATAAAACAATCAGGCAGTGTTGCCCAGGATATCATTGTTATCAACAGTCCGTTAAAAATTTTCCCTACTATATTAAGTCTTGTCTTCAATTTCAAAATTCCGTTATGGTCAAAAGCAGAAAATGTACCACAGATTACCGGATAGAATATTGAGCCCCCATAACGATTGTATTGCCACAAAACAAATGAGTCACTATTTGTCTGTCCGATTATATTCTCGTTCTTCCAATCAAAGAAAAATTTACCTGTGAATCGAATATGATTCGCCGCAGTATCGTCAGCACTAATAGTTATTAAACCATCAATCTTACTTAATATTTCTTTGCTACTGTCCATTCGATTTGTTTTTTTTAAATATGTGCTAACATAAAAAACAAGTTAACACGCCCTGTTTATGTCAGTACACAAGAATTTATTACCAATTCTTATTCTAACTTTCCTCATCCCTTCGCATCCTAAACAATAAGAATCGGAAAAAAAAATGATTGTAATCGGGGTTTACCTAAGTAAAGCGCTTTTTCGCTTTGCTTAAATCGCTCAACTTAGGTGTAAACAATTCATAAAACCGGAAATATTATTCCAGAGGGAATTCCTTCTGCGGAAAACACCTCCGGCACATGCACATTCAATTCCCTACCCAAATCGGCCATCAGACGACATTTATGTAAGTCAGTCAGAAGGGAGAGCGCGGGCTCCTGAATTTTTAAAAGCAGTTCCTGCGCATTGATTTCCATCTCTTTATATGCCGCTACAGCGTGATACCACGAAATTGTCGGTATATAAACCGCACGGAGTTTATACTCGCTTTCACGTTCCATCAATTTGTACCTTTTCGATAGTTGCAGAAGCCGTGAATACTTTTCCAGTAAAATAAGCGACTGCATATAAGAACCAAAAAACGTATGCCAGCGAAATTCGAATATCTGCTCTTTGTAACCATTCAGAAAAGTTTCGGCATAATCTGCGGCTTCGGCAGCCCGCTTATTTTTATTCAGTGACCTTATATAAAAAGAGGCAAATCCGACCCTGTTGTGATGGCTTTTGGTGTTTTTAAGTTCCGGAAACGAGTCCTGCATTAGCTTTAAGGCTTTTGAATTTTGGTTTTGTCTGAGCAATACTGCACATAAATTATTTACATAGTGCAAATAATCACCTGAGTGTTGCCTGATTGACAAATAACCATACTCAGCCGCCCTATCCAGCTCATTCTGCTTGGAGTGCAGCATAACCCTGTTAGCGTAATAATTCAGTAAAATCCGTCTCGAATAAAACTGCCCGTTACGCAACATCTGATCCAGATCGTCGTAAATCCTGACCAGTTTATCGTATTCCTTATAGTTGAAGTAGATCAGGGTAAGCCTTACGATGGCCAGATAGCGGTTTAAACCATCCAGATACTCATTATAGAAGACATCCTTCAACCATTCCTCCCACTTCCGCGATTCAGTTTTGTTGAGTGCATACTGGTTTACAATATCAATGGTTGCTTCGTGCAATTGCCGGTTCACTTCAGTGCAATCATTGTAGAGCTTTTGATAATCGGTAAGAAACCTGTCAACAATGCGGTTGTAATGATGCCGGAACCTGATCAGCAGATAGAAACGGTAATTCCGGATAATTTCATAGAAGCGTATGAAATAATATGGTGGCCTGCTAAAAACTTTGATAAGCCTTATCAAAGCATCTTCTTCACGGGGCGAAATAGTGTCCGCCATTATTTTTCGGTCAATCTCAAGAAGCCAGTCGTAATAAGCATCCACATCAATAGCACTTAGCTTTTCCGTTATCCGGTTCTTGAGATTGGAATACTTGCGCTTATCGATAGAGACTTTAAAAGGGAATGTGTGTTCAGGATGATGGGTGTTATGCAGTATAAGCTCAAGAATGGCAATGTTTTCAGCATCTTTAAACTGATTTACCGAATGCAGGTAAGCTACCTCATGCGGCAGCAGTGAATTGGCAAATAGCGTGAAATTTGAGAGGCGGGCCGACATTTAGAAATACAGGATTTGAATTTGTTGCTAAAGTAATGAATCATTTATTCAGATAATTGTTAATGCGACGACCAGTATTAAGAAACCTCCTTTTTTTTTAACCATTAAAAACACATATAAATATTTTCCTATTTTAATGAGTTCAATAAGATTGCATATATTTTCAACCTCTGAAAACTACTAATTTCAGGGGGATAAATGAGGGAATTAAAAATTGGTGGTTTTTTTATCTAATAGCTAAATTGAGTGATTCCGAAAGAGAATCCTCCAATAATAATCAATCCGCTTCAACCCTTAAAAACACCTGTGTATTATCACTGCCAAGCAACCCGGAACTCCCAAATCCGCCTTCCGGAGTTGGAGGGGTCAAACCCGCAACGGCAGGTTCAGTCTGCACTGTTTCGTAATTCATGAAAATCGTGGCAGAGGCTTGCAGGCTGAAAATTCCGCTGATCACCGCCGATACCGGCAAAAGCTGATTCAGGGTTATCTGCCTGATGCCGGCAACGCTGCTTATGCTTTGCGAATAAGTTCCCGAAAGGGTATTGTGGATGCCACCGGGAGTGAAGGATTCAAAAGTATAACTTCCATCAACCCGGTATTGCATATAGATTGAATCGAACCCAAATTGTTGATAAACCGGTGATAGGTTCTCCCCTGTCGAAACCCAGTTACCGATGATACCAATATCAGAAAGGTTAATGGTAAGTTGTTCGGTTACCTTCATCGGGATTGCCGCTGAATTAACTACCGCTGTAGCATTTGCCGGTGAAATTTTTATCTGCTCCTCCCCTGTTGGAAATCCGCTGGTAAACAACCTGATGTGGACAAGCGTGTCGCCTGCAACGTGGACTATATTAAAGCTGTCGAGCAAGGCCTGCCCACCCTGAAGACTAACCGTAAGTTCCCCGGCTGATATAGGCTGATTGAGAAATCCGCCTTTGTAAACCCCTTCCGTAAAACCAACAGAAACCTGTTTGTTGTCGCCCGATATATTAATCGTGGTAAACTCAGGTCCTGTTTTCCCGGGAGGCGGATCAACGATATCGTCCTTTTTGTTGCAGGAAAATACAAATATCAGAATACTGATAAGGAAAAATATTGTTTGGATAGATTTTTTTTGGGAATTCATAGATCAGACTTTCTGCAAAAATAGTATTATTCAAAGGGAAGTGGACATAAGATAGTAACTGTGAAATCCGATGTTGCACCGGAAGCATACATGCAACATATCCGTCTCTTCATTTTCATGTAAAACATGATCTGAATTTTCCTAAAGCAGGTTTCTAATTCGTTAAATTTGCAGACACGCTGAAACCATGGAAATTCTAAACGAGCACATTAACAACGTTCTTCAACAACTTCCGGCGAATGTTACCCTTGTAGCCGTAACCAAAACCCGTCCGGTTGAAATTCTAAAGCAGGCATACGATCTGGGGCTTCGCGATTTCGGCGAAAACCGGGTACAGGAAATGATTGAAAAACAGCCTGTACTGCCTTCAGACATCCGCTGGCATCAGATCGGGCATCTTCAGACCAATAAAGTGAAATACATCGCTCCTTTTGTCCACCTGATCCATAGTGTTGACAGTCTCAGACTGCTCGAAGAAATCAACCGCCAGGCATTGAAGAACGACAGGGTCATCGATTGTCTGCTTCAGGTTTACATCGCAACGGAAGAATCAAAATTCGGGTTGGATGAAACTGAGTTGATGGAAGTTCTCGATTCAAAAGAGTACAAGTCAATGGCGAACATTCGCATCTGCGGGCTGATGGGCATGGCGAGTTTTTCAGACAACCTGGCGTTGGTAAGGCATGAGTTTACCGGCCTGAAACAACTTTTCGATAAGCTGAAGTCAGCATTTTTCGCTGGATCGCGGGAATTCAGTTTACTGTCGATGGGTATGTCGGGCGATTACAACCTGGCCATTGAAGAAGGCAGTACCATGGTCAGAATCGGTACTGCGCTGTTTGGTGAAAGGTAATTTCCTGAACTTTAGAACCCAAATTGAGCGATTTGAAAAAGAAAATCGCTCAACTTAGGTAGAATTTAATTCAGAGAAACGCGTTCATTAATAATAACCAACACAGTTAAGATGATAAGATTCAATCGTTGCTTCAGCTTTTTCCTTATAGTATTGTTTTTCACAGTATTAAACGTTGACACATTCGGGCAGGGGCGCTATCTGCATATGAAAGGATTAATTGGCACCAATGAACCGGTGACCGCTGATTTGGTAATGTCAGGAAACCGGGTAGAAGGATTCTACAATAACAACAACTACGGCCAGCGGATTTCCATTGCCATATACGGTGAAATGCAGACTGACGGAAGTATTGTCATGAACGATAAAGTATCTGACAAATTGATATTTACAGGCAAATTTACCGACGGAAAACAGATTTCCGGGATGTGGGAGAAAAACGGCTCTGAGGAAAAATACCCTTTCAACCTTAAAGAGGAATATTCCGGTGGGAGTATTCCTTACCAACTTTTTTCAGTCCGGTCTAAAACTTCGCTAACCGGGGCAAAGGACTCCCCGATGGCGCTCTTCGAATCATCAATTTTACTGCCCCCCGACACCATGAACCGGAAAGTTGCATTGGTCTTAAACAACGTTATGTATTCGCGTTTATTCGGTTCCGAGAAGGTTCAGGAGCCAAAAATACTTTTCAAGGAATTGGAAACCAGGTTTTTCAATCATTACCAAACAAACAATGCTGATATCAATACTGCAGAAAACTATCAGTACCTGAATTGGGAGAAAAGAAAGAATATGCTGGTGATGTTTAATGAAAATTACATCACCACGCTGCAGTTCAATGACTATGCTTACACTGGTGGTGCCTTTGGACTGAACATTACAAAATACCTGGTATTTGATGTCAGGACCGGTCGCGACCTGAAGCTTGCCGATCTCTTTGCCCCCGGGTTTTACGACAAGCTCGGGTTTCTTATTACCGATCACATAAAGGAAAATCTGAGTATAGGCAAGGATGATCATCTGAGCGGTTACGGCTTTTTTGCAGATAAGATTGAGCCAACCGGGAATTTCTATATCAACACCAGAGGCATTGGCTTTCATTACAATACTTATGAAATTTCCGGAATGGAAACTGGCCCCCAGGACATCTTTATCCCTTTTTCCGAATTGAATCAATTACTGGCCATCCAGCATCCGTTTACCTGGCTCAGGTAAACTTTTCCCCATAAAATAAATATTTACATTTCTGTTAGGGGTAAAACGCATTTCGATTGTCTTAATATCATCTGACGACTAAGGATTGAGGCGGTATAGTTAACCTGACAAACACATTTACATGGAAAAACTTATCCGCTACACGGCTCCAGCCGCATTACTTGTTGCTTGCTTCTGATGCAGGCAACAATTTCTTTTTCACAATTATCAGTACACAGTAACTTCAAAGCTTTGCCTTCCACTCCCCCCGAGCTTGATCGCAAGGCGGTTCCCTGGCTTCCTTTTGAAGAAGACTGGAGTACCGGCCTTTTTGAGACCAATCATTGGATTACAGAAGGAGACGGTAATGGCAACTGGCGGATTGCCGGACAAGTTGGAAATAGTGCCCCTTCTGCTGAGTTTTTTTATAGCCCGCCACTTACAAACTACCAGAAAGCCTTAACCTCGCGGCTACTGAATGCCCGACACCTGATTGATGGGGAAATTTATCTTTCCTTCGACCTGAAACATACCCTGGTCAATCCGACCGGACAGGAATTCCTGAAAATACAGTTATTGGCAGATACCAGTTGGATTACAGTCTGGGCAGATTCGAATGTTAACAGTTATAACTGGATCAACAAAAAGTTGAATATTACCGATCCTGCAAAAGGAAATACTTTCAGATTCAGGTTTCTGGCTGAGGGACAAAACAGCCAGGATATCTACAACTGGATGATCGATAATATTTCGGTTTACCGGGAATGTGCTCCCCCGTTAAACCTTGAATGTTACGTTAACTTTCCTAATATTAACCAAATAATTCTTGAATGGGACGAACCCTCAGGAGGAAACATTTCTGCATGGCTGACCTGGGACAATGGGATTAACAACGATGCCATAGGGCTTACAGGCAGTGGTACTTTTAGTGTTGCTTCGCGGTTTACCCCTGCCCAACTTGGCCAGTACGCCGGTACAAGTCTGACCACTTTGCGGTTTTTCGCTTTTGGTGAAGGCACATTTGTTCTTAAAGTCTGGACAGGAGAAAATGCCGGCCAGTTAGTCATGACTCAGGCTGTTGAAAGCGTTGTTGTTGGCTCGTGGAATGAAATTCAACTCAACACCCCGGTTTTTGTCAGTGGCACAACTGAAGTCTGGTTTGGATACACAGTCACCCACTTATCAGATGTGTATCCTGCCGGGATTGATGCTGGCCCTGCTGTTGCAGGATTCGGTGATATGATTTCGTTAGACAGTTCAATTTGGGAATCAATGGCCACTACCTATGCGCTGAATTTCAACTGGAACCTTCAAGGTTTTTTACAATCGTCTGATGGGAATCGCGAACTGCTTCGATATAACATTTATGATTGCTATGGAGGCCTGGAAATGATCGGGTCAACCACTTTGACAACATTCTATTATAATGTAACATTCCCTTTTCCTAATAGTTCCTGTTTTGTTGTGTCAGCCGTTTATGTTGATTGCGAAGCATTTTCGAATGAATGTGGAACGTACATTCCTAAATCAGACAATCATACAGAAATTCTTGAAATCTATCCTGTCCCAGCCGATCAAACGCTGAACATTCAGTCAGACAATGAGCTTTCATATATTGTAATCACCAACTTTAATTACCAGCCTGTTTATCAGGCCATGAACCTGACAGAAGTTTCATTAAAAATAAATACTGCTTCATACCGGAATGGCATTTATCTGATCAGGGCCATAGATACTGCAGGGAATATTTCTACCGGGAAGTTTATTGTGAATCACTAAACGCCTGATAGCCGGATAACCTTCAGTCTGTTTTAAAACTTAACATTGATTTAACATTGACTTAACTTTCAGGTAATGATGTAGGAATACTTTTGCATCATCACAAAAAGACAAGTCATGAAAAAACTCATCAGAATAGCAGCTCTTGCATCATTCACACTCGTGTTCAGCGCTTTATCCTTTGCTGAAGGAAAACCCACCAACACTCCGGTTGCAACGGCTTCTGTCAGCGGACAGGTGCTTGATATCAATTCAGGTGAGACCCTGGCAGGTGTTGTTGTTACAGTAGAAGGCACCGATCTGAAAGTTTATACCGATCTTGATGGCAATTTTACCATTAATGGTATGGAGCCTGGAACCTACAATCTTATCGTTTCGATGATTTCCTACAAAAAGAGCCTGGTTGAAAATCTTAAATTACAGGCAAATGAGCAGGAGCTTATTGACATAAAGCTTGATAATGAGTAAAGTGTGTGTGTTTAATATATCTTCCAGGGCTGTGTTTCGACACGGCTTTTTTTTTGCCTTTAAAATTGTCGCACTACATAGGGCCTGCTGAAAAACTCAAAACAGATGACTCCCTTTTACGTTACAGTGCTCTGCAACTTAAAATCCTCTTATTCTGCGATTTACTAACAATATCTGACTTCGTCGGGCCATGCGGAGTTCGCCACTCCTGTCTGCCTGAACGCCAGACAATCAGTCTGGCTGAAGCTGTAGCTGTTCAAAAAGGGAAATGCAACATATATTGACTCTTTGCTCAATTTCTCACTACTCATATCTCACTATTCACTTCCTTTACCTTCCTGACTGCGTCAAGCAGACAGGCTTTTCACTTTTCACTCTCTTCACTAACAACTCATTTCTCACTTCTCAGGCATTCTGGCATTTTGAGTTAAACCTTAGGGGACGGTATGGTTAGGTTAGTTGAGTAATAAGCTTTCACTTTCTTCACTTCCTTCACTTCCTTCTCTTTCTTCACTCTTTTCACTTTTCACTCTCTTCACTAACAACTCATTTCTCACTTCTCAGGCATTCTATTTTGAGTTAAACCGTAGCGGGACGCTAAGGTTAGGTTAGTTGAGTAATAAGCTTTCACTTTCTTCACTTCCTTCACTTAATTCACTTCCTTCACTCTCTTCACTTTTCACTCTTCACTCTTCACTCTTCACTTTTCACTCTCTACACTCTTCACTTCTGAATATTCCCTCTCCATCAAGAGTTTCCCGGTTTCATCCCAATTCCGCCATGTACCTGTACGTTTTCCAAGTGCATAATGCATTTCATAGAGCAATTGGCCACTGGCATCCCAAACAAGCCAATTCCCATCTTTGAGGTCGTCTTTATAACCGGCTTCGGTTGTTTTCATTCCGTTTTCGTTCCAGTTTATCCAGGTCCCGTCTTTTTTTCCATCTTTGTATTCACGTATTTCCTGAACGTTTCCGTTCTCGAAATACAGCGTCATTTTCCCATCAACAAGGCCATTTTTAATGCTTTGTTCGAGCAGTATCTTTCCATTGTCGTAATACTCTATGTTTTTGCCCGAAAACAACATTCCTTTTTTGTAATACAAACCTTCTTTAAACTCAAGATTTTGCGAGAAAACTGAAGTAACAGCAGCCAGCAATAAAAATATGATCAGAAATCTTTTCATAATATCGTTCAATTAGTTGTTGCAATAATAAGTTTATTCAACAGGTTAAAATTAATAAGTTTTCTGATCTGTTAATCAGTAAAAATTTAAATCAGCTTTATTCGTGGTTAGAAAAACTTATAGTTAAACCTTAGCTGGAAGGTTCTTCCCTGGTAAAGACGAGTAAAATATTGTTCATCACCTTTGTAAAAACCGAAGACTGATTCTTTCGAGTCACCGAGAATATTCTCAACTTTCAATCCGACCTGAATTTTCTTTTTCTCACCCAGGCTCTTGTTAATATTCAGGTTAAGGCTGTGGAATGATTTGGTGTAAATATCAGGGCGGTCAGCTATCCCAACCACTTCGAGTGTTTGACCCTGCATATTGTAATAGATTCCGGCTTCCAGGCCATTTTCGCTGCCATTATAAGCAAACCCAAAGTTAATAATTAATGGGGCTTGTCCTGCCATGCTCCGGTAATCTTCAACCTTTTCGCCTGTTCTTGCATTTTCCTTCCGGGATATAAGTTCAGTAGCGCTTAATTCTATCCTGGATTCGGTTAAGGTAATATTTGAATTAACCGAAAATTCTGATAGTCTGCTGCTGATAAAATCCAGGTTCTTCCTGAATTCAATCTCAGCACCAATCACCTGTCCATCGCCCACATTGCGGGGTTGGAAAGCGCCGGTAAGCGTAAAATACTGTACAATTTCGATGGGACTATCAAAGGTTTTGAGGAAGGCCCCCAAAGAGAGCATTTCACCTTTTTTACCAAAATATTCCCATCTCAGATCGTAATTATTGATGTGGGTGCTGCGGAGGTCACCATCCCAATAAACAATCCCTTCCTGATCATTCGCATCCCGGAAAAGCCCGCCTATAAATGTTCTGGTGGTTATCGGGTCGAATATCTCGGCAAACGACAATTCCTTGAACGACGGACGTGCAATGGTCATGGCAAAGGAGGCTCTCAGGTTCTGTTTCTCAGAAATGGCATAAATCAGGTTTGCCGAAGGAAAGAAATCAAGGTCATCCATTACTACCTCATCATCCAGGACGATATCCTGCTGTTGATTTTTCCCGGTATAACGCTGTTCAAATTTTTCGCTCCTTACCCCTACAATAGCCCTTAAGTCTTTAGCTGGCTTAAACTCCCATCCGATATATGCTGCGATGTTTGAGTTTGCGGAATTAAATTTATTGGGATTGAACGGAATAAATGGCGCTTCATAGGTGGTACCCTGGTTGGAGTTTCCATCTCTTGGCCAGAGATTATCTTCACGAAATATCTCGTTGGGATCACCTGATAAGGGTACATTCCGGATATTGATGGAATAATTCAGAATGCTGAAATCCCTCTCCTTGAAAGTGTATGCCCCGCCAAAATTTAACTTTGATTTTTCATTAAAAACAGTCAGGTCTTTGGTAACATGCAATACCCCGGATAGGTTCTGTTCTTGAAGGTCCCTCCATATTCTTTCAGGAAATCCTGATTCAGTGCTGATCGAGTATAATCCGTCGCGTACTTCATAGCGGGTAAAACGGACATCCGGGTCTTCAATACTGGAAATTGTCGGGGATATTTTCCAGTTAATATCCCATCCGCCAAAGAAATGCTTCCCATTAATCAGAAGGTTGGTCATTGAACGCTGATTATATTCCAGGTTGTGCTGAACGCCAGAAAATGCAGTGCCCTGATTTGATTTATTGAAATCAAAAACACCTGCTTTGGATTCCCCGTTTTGAAGTTTTAACAGATTAATCCTGATTTTTGACTTTTCTGTTTTTATGGCGAAGCCGACCAATCCACTGATCAGAACACTGTTAACCCCATAGCTGCCTGTCTGTATTTCGCGCACATCAGCCTCAAAGTTTGAAGGATCGGCGAACATGCCATACTTGCCATATTCAGCCTGATCGTAATACTCAGTATTGCTCTTGTATGAAAGGGCAACATTAAAGCCGAGGGTAATTTTTTTCAGGGCATACTGATCACCAGCAGAAACGCCTATGCTATAATCCATAAAACTACGTTCTTTCATGGCACCCATTACCGGATTAAAACCTCTGAGGATTTCCTGGTACCGCTGACCTTTTGCACCATCAGGGTTACCTATTACCTCCGAAAACAATGGAATGTCGGTTGTTGCGGGTATATCCCGTTTGCCATCATCGTAACCCAGCCAGTCGGTTGAACTCCCTTCATAAGTCAAATGGTCAGGATTAAAATGCATATCCGGGTTAAAACCGGCACTTAATGACAAATTAAGCGTCCTGATTTCGGGAAAGTCTTTTGTTTCAATATCAACCACGCCCCCGGTAAAATCGGCAGGCAGTTCCGGGCTGAACGATTTGTGAACGATGATGTTGTCAATAATATTGGTAGGAAACAAATCCATTTGCAGGGTATTTCTGTCCGGATCAAGACCGGGAATATCAACCCCGTTGAGCATGGTTTTTGTATAACGGTCACCAAGCCCTCTGACATATACATACTTACCGCCTTCGACAGATACTCCTGAAACCCTTTTCATAGATGAGGCCGCATCGGAGTCACCTATTTTGCGGAAGTTTGAAGCGGAGATCCCATCGATCAGGTTAGCCGACTTTTGCTTCATGGTTAGCAATGCAACTTCTGAATTTCTGACTGCTTCGGCTGTAATGGTTACTTCAGCAAGTTCAATTCTGGCTTCCTTCAGCCTGAGGTTCTCAAACAAGGTTACATTGCCTGAACTCACTTTTACATCCCGCATGTTGAGGGTTTCATAGGAAATAAATGAAATCCTCAGGTTATAACTACCGGAGGGAATGCTCAGGTTAAATTTTCCGTCGAAGTCCGTCATCGTGCCCATGGTAGTACCTTCAGCAAAAATTGTCACCCCAGGCAGGGATTCACCTGTAGCATCATCGTAAACTGTACCACGGACAGATCCATTCTGAGCGAAAATGGCTGAAGTCAATAAAAAAAGGAGAGAACTGAAAAGGTACTTGAGTAAATTCATAGCCAGGAATTAAAATTCTTCATTTAGTTAATAAAGCCCGCAGGGTTATCCCCTGCGAGCTTAAGATTATTAATTATTACCACTGGTTTATTTGGCAGTGAGAACAGCATGTGCCCACGACCATCCAACAAATTTTGAAAAATCAGCGCCTACAGTATTGCTTCCTGAAGCAACTGCTGTTACAAAAGCATCTGAACCACCTTTAAAGAAATCGCCCAGCGCGGTTCCGTCAGGCAGGGTAGCCTGTAGGTTCTGAAAAGAGCAGGTGTAATCGACAGGAACCTGATCGAAATCCTGACCAGCCTTTATATCGCGGAAATAAACATTCATCATATCCACGTAAGAGTTTGCATCGTTATCAACGAGTCCGTCGGCACCCATGGCATAGACTGTTCCGTTTTTAATGGTATGCTTTGCAACCATACTTCCTTCAGGGCCATCGAGTTCGAAACACTCATCGCCCGGGTTTACTACGATAAAGTTATCGAGTGTGCCAGCCCATGACTGGTCAGTATCCACTGCATCGTCACCAACATTCCAGAGAATTGCATTCTTCACGGAAACAGTGCCGCCAAACCATTCGATACCATCGTCCTGGTTGGCAATAACTTCCACATTTTCAATAATGGTACCTGAACCAACTCCACCAAGGGTAAGGCCGTTGATTTCGTTACCTTCTCCAATATTGGCGCCACCATGACGGATAGATATGAAGCGGATGGTCCCTGAATTGTCAGCGGCATCGGTTCCGCCATAAAGACCATTCTGATCTGAAGGAGGAATACCTTCAATCTGAACGGATGCAGCATCGGCTGATATAGGGGCATTGCCCAGTATTATCAAACCACCCCATAAACCATTAAGGGTTGGATCAAGGTTAGGGCTTGCTACTTCACCCGGCATAATTTCATCGGCAACTGAAGTGAAGATAATGGGGGCATCGGCAGTTCCTTCTGCCATAAGTTTGCCACCACGGGCAATCAGCAGGGCGGTTGCGTTGGCTCCTGTACCTGCTTCACCTTTAACAACAACACCGGGTTGAATGGTGAGGGTTACTCCTGCAACAACTGTAACGCGGCTCGTAAGTTCATATACTTTACCTGTTTCCCATGTAGTGTTCTGGGTTATATTCCCGCTAACCGTAAAAACAATCTGCTCTTCAAGAACACTGATAACACCCGTTGCACTTGAAGTCTGGTTTTCATTATCCGTAACAGTCAGGATTACAGAACCTGCGCCAACCACGGTTCCGGCGGTATAAGTAACTACAACCATACCGGATTTGGAACCTGAGGTTCCGTCTGTTTTAACAACTGCTGTTCCGTTGGTAGCTGATACACTTGCTGATTTATAACCTCCATCGGTTGTGAAGTTGAAGGTGAGTTCAATATCAGCGCCAATTTCTGCAGAGGTCGCAGTTGGAGCAGTTACAGATGGAGCTTCAAACGATTCATCTTTATTACAAGCTGTAAAAACCGCCATTCCGGCAATCATTGAAATCATTAAAATCTTTTTCATACTTAATTTAGATTGGTTTGTAATTTGATTGCAAAGTAATCCCATAGTTTCCAGAACCAGTTTAAGCTATATTTAAAATATCATTAAGTTAATGTTAAGTTCACTGCTTTTTCACCGGGAAGGATAAACCAGGCAAATAGCCTGAAATTGCAGGCATATATATTTGATTACATGCTTATTATGATGCATATTCGATTTGCGGAAACAATGTTTGCCTTAACATCCTTACCCGGTTTAGAACAATTAATGGGTTGTATTATGCCCTATCTTAATTTAATGTTAAGTAAATATGTTCAATCGCCAGAACCTGCGTCCGGAAAAGCAGTAAAAAAACGGATCGTAACCAGGGTTTGTGATTGAGTGATTTCCGGATCTCAATAACACAATCGGGATACGGTAAAATCAAAAGTAATTTTAATTTTGCAGAATGAAACTGACCGACAAAACCGCGATCACCGCTAATTCCACAGCCCTTTACATTCTGTCGTACCTTTTTGTATTTATTGTTCACCAAGCATCTAAAATTCTGGCAGCCGTTATTTTCAATTACTCCCTTGAGTTTAATTATACGGAGATAACCTTTCTCGTTTATAAGTACTCCTGGACATTTGACTCAGTTAAGATCATATACAGTGCCGGGCCGATTATATGTTTGATCCTTTCTATTTTCATGATTGTGGTTGCCATCAAGTTCAGGGAATTCGACGGATTGTTTAAAGTATTCTTTCTGTGGGGGTTTGTGCACAGCGTTAACCTTTTTCTCGGATCTGCCATTGCAGGTGCTATGCTTGGAGAAGGCTTCGGCCACGTATTAACCTGGATGTATATACCCGATACCGGCAAATTGATTTTTACCCTTATCGGTTTATTTGGCCTTGCTGCTGTTGGGTTTGCTGTTACAAAACTGTTCCTTCTGTCAGCAAACAGTTACTTCAATATGCAGGAAGTCTCCGACCGGCCCGGATTCCTTTTCTATCAGGCTTTATTGCCTTTTATTCTCGGGACTGTAGTTATAATTGCCATCAGATTTCCGCTGAGTTATTACGAATTACTCAGGATACTCACACCACTGATCGTGGTGTTACCCTTGTTTATCAACAGCAAGGGCTTCCCGATTACTTACTTCGACGAAAACCCGAAAACCATAAAAGCAAGCAGCAGCCTGATCGCTGCTGCCATCATCATTCTTGCCATATATAGGGTTGGCCTGAATTTTCCCTTAAGGTTTTAACTATTCCCCGATCACCTGAAGTTTCGCATTGACACTCCCACGCCTTGTTCCGGCATTTACAATATAAATTCCCGGCCTGAGTGAATGAACGGATATTTGGATTCTTTCAGTATTCATTGTTTCCCGGTAAACAATCCTGCCGGCTAAATCGCTGATCTGAATAAAATCCATTGTTTCATCCGATTCGATTACAAAACTGCTATTCCTGACCGGATTAGGGTAAATACTGATCCTGGGAATATCCCTTTCGGAAATTCCAACACCGGTATCGCAACTGATGACAGCACTCCATCCGTTGTAATTATTTACGGCATCCGATGTAAACTTAAAAGTTACGGAGCCACCGGCTACGCTGGTGAGGATATCTTCAGGGATATCGCTGCCGCAAAGGCTCGTAATCAGCGGTGAATCAGTCGTCGGGCCATCAAAAATCTTTAACACATCGCTTGAACAACCGGTTGAACTTTCGATATCGAGACTGGTAAACCTGATTCTCAAAACCTTTTGAGGGTCAGCAGAGGTAAAGGTTGAAACAAGGTTCTCGCCAGCACCATAGCTCCCGTCAGGTCCGTTGCTGTCGTATAACCTGGCATAACAGGTAACCGGGTTCAGGTTGCCGATGTAATAGTCAGGGGTAACCGTAATGTAGTCCTGCCTGACCAATTGATTACCACCAATGGCATTGCTGACATAAAGGCTTACGTTGTATTCGCCGGGCTGGTTGTAAGTGACCACCGGGTTGGGTTCTGTTGAGGTAGCCATATTCCCGCCTTCAAAAGTCCAGAGCCTGCTGGTTGGGTTTCCTCCCGAAATATCATTGAACTGTATGGTGCCTCCGGCATGGGTCAGGGTGTCTGACGAAGTAAATGCCGGTATAGCTGTTCCGTTCCAGAGTTTAACATCACGTCGTACCGTGCCTTTGTCGGCAACCACAATATTGTGTAATGTTTTAGGTATATATCCTTCAGCAAAAAAAGTCAGGTTATAGGTTCCGGCCTTTAAAAGGCGATGATAATTACCTATTGGCAAGCTGGAAAATACCATGGAACTGTCTTTGTCGAAACCACTGATAAATAGCTGGGCTTCAATTGGCAGGCCAGTAACTGTATCGGTAACAATACCACGCACCCCATAGGTAACCTGCTCCATATAGTTAAGCAATGATCGGCGGTTATAATTCCAGTGATTGATCAACTGATTGGCAGGAACAAGCTTTGTGTCTGAAATTTCGAGGGTTACTTCGCGGCATTGCTGAAAATAGTTCATATAGTCCTGCCTGCCGCCGGTTATGGTGTACCAGGCGTACCCATTGGTGATTCCGTCATTGTAATCTGTCATATAATTTCCCGGGCTGTGAGCCTGGCAGGTATCGGCGTATTCATGGCTTACCATTTTCCACCAGTTATCATCGGCAGCAAACCGGCTCCAGGTATCCCATGGATAATTGACAACTTCAGTACCTCCATGAAAATTGGCGCTCATCACAAAATCGCGTCCTTCTGCAAAATTCATGAAGAAGACAGTTTCAGGCTGCCAGGCTTCACCATCAGGATGTGGACCGGCTTCAGGATCGCGATAATTCCTGTTGAGGTCAACGTAGTTGGCATTGTAGCGCTGGGCTCCATATACTGAGTTATTGCCCCCGGCATAGGTTCCGTCGGGATTGGCCAATGGATTGATCCAGATGTCGATGTTATTAACCAGGTTGGTAATCCTGGGCACCTGATTGTAATTGGTAAGCAGCGAATCAATCAGGTGGAGCATCAAAACATAACCCGTAATTTCATCTCCATGCATTGATGAAGTGTAAAGGAATTCCGGCTCATCCTCTTCAACGTTCACATTGTCAGAAATTCTGATAGCTAATAGTTTACGCCCACTGGGCAAAACTCCGATGGTATGCAGTGAACAGATATCGGGATAATCGGTCGCGAATTGCTGCAAAATCTGTTCATAAGCCGTGTAGGTCGGATAATAATTCCAGTCGAGTACCTGGCGGGGATCGGAGGTCATTTGCGGGATGATGCGTGTTCCAGGATGCCTGAGCATCAGAAACCCCCTGTTGCCGTTTTGCTTCAGACGCGCAAATTCCTTACGATTGGCATACGCAAAAATAGTATCCCCATGTATGTTGTCAATGCTGATAAGTTTTGTAAGTGTTACAGCGTCATGTCCCGAACCGGGCAGGGCAAAGTATATCTCATTTTGGCTTCCAAATAGCTGATCAATGTCAATATTCTGAACTGAAACCTGGGCAGAAAGAAAAAAGGCTATCGATGAAAGTGCCAGTGTAAAAAAAGTTCTCATAGTTTTGTTATAGTTGGTTTAGCATTCAATTCCTTTGTCTTTCAATTCAGAAATCAGGCCTGCAATCAGGTTTTGGGTAGCTTTGTTGACTTTCACTACAGGCAGTCGCAAGTTATTGGGAACCAGTTTCATTGTTTCAAGTGCTGACTTAATTCCACCGGGACTGCCATCGACAAAAAGCGAATTGATAAAAGGCAGTAAAAGATAGTGTAAGCGGCGGGCTTCATCATATTGCCCATTAAGCGCAGCATTTACCATTTTCGAAAAGGCAAGCGGGTAGGCATTCGCAACGACTGAAATAACGCCATTGGCGCCTGCCGCAATCAAAGGCATGGTAATGCCGTCATCGCCCGAAATTACCAGAAACCCTTTCGGTTTACTCCTTATAATTTCCATAATCTGTCCGAAATTGCCCGATGCTTCTTTCACAGCAATGATATTACTGAACTCTGTAGCCAGTTCAAGCGTGGTTTCGGCGGTCATATTCACGCTGGTGCGGCCCGGAACATTGTAAAGAATCACCGGCACCGGGCTGGCGCTGGCGATGTGCTTATAATGCAGGTAAAGCCCGCGTTGTGTCGGTTTGTTGTAATATGGGGTTACCGACAGAATGGCGTCAATACCATCGAAGTCATAGCTGCTCAGGTGGTTTTCCACTTCCTGGGTGTTGTAACCTCCTGCCCCGAGCACGATGGGCACCCGCTTGTTAACAATATCCTTCACAAAACCGACCAGCGCATTTTTTTCATCTTTCGAAAGTGTTACCGCTTCGCCTGTTGTTCCGAGAACAACCAGGTAGTCGATTCCATTTCCTATGGTATGCTCTATGAGATTCTCAAGTGAACCAAAATCAATGGTTCCCTGCTTGTGAAATGGGGTAACCAGTGCAACCCCTGTTCCATTAAATCTTTTGGCCATGTCAATGTTTTACATTGGTTAATTTATCCTGGAAAGCTTGTTACGATCATTTGAATTCGATTGTACTGGTGTAATGAACCATTTGCCTGATCAATTCATCACCTTCAATCAGCACATCGGTTTCTATCATCAGGTCATAAGGAAGGCTTTCTTCACCCGATGAGCGGCCAAGCTTGAATCCGGCCTTTGACAATGATGCAATATAATACAGTGGGAAATCTGCAGGTGTGCTGAAGTCAAACAGTATATCAAATTCATAATCAATGAATTTGGTTGCAAAACCGGAGTTCGGCCTGTAGAATACGTCAAGATCGCCGGGTAGAATAATATCGTAAGCCAGTTTCTGGGCATAGTATGGCGGAAGCTTTCTGTATTTGTAAAAACCGATCACCTGCACCTTTTTCCCTACCTGGTTCAGTTCCCTGGTGAACCGGCTTACCCGGTCGTAGTCGGCTTCTGATTCCATATTAAACAGAATTCCGATTTCGCGGGCTGTTTCCAGGTTAATGGCCTTTTGCTTACGCTGAAGCCTGACGACCTCCTTTTTGAGAAAGCGACGGCCAAGGTTGATCCTTATTTTTGTAATAAAATTCAAAATATCTGAATTATTTCTTTGTTAGAAAATTTTTCCGGATCATCCCTTTATCATCCGGAGGTTGAAATGTACAAAACTCTACGAAGGCATAAAATTATAAAACAAAAGCGACCTTTGGCCTGCTTTTGAATTTTTTTAATAAATATTCTTAGAAGGCATCAGGTCGGGAAATTTGATTTTCCCATTAGTTGTAGGTCTCAGACCGAATGCTGCTAAGGTCTTTAAGAAAAAATAAGGTTTGATCACGTTTTAAGGCTTTGCCTTTTTGGTTTTCGCAGCCTCCATATTAAAAGTTCCCCCTTCAACCAATATACGAACATAGAAGACACAAGCATTGCGTCTCTACTTCACTTTTTTT
>JBBQIQ010000063.1:0-22240 GCA_038325075.1 Bacteroidales bacterium
TACATGCGCACGGGTTTGCATCCACTGTTCAAATGCCCTTTGGTCCATTTCATGGCCCTGCAGAATTTTGAGCGTTGAGCAATAATCGCTGAAAGACATAAAATCTATTTCCTGTTTTTCATTTTCATAATGATTGGCGTAGTATAGGTTGGACGAATTCTCGACAAGGAAGGGCGATAAGGTTACATAGAGCACGCGGCCTTTTAATGTTTTCAGTTTTTCCAGTGTAAGCGCTGTTTTTCCGCTTCCAGCCGAACCGATAATGATGACGGGTGGCTTCACCCGAAAAACCTCTTCCTGAAATTCATCAAAGGATATGAACTTGTCCAGCAAATGGAATTTTGCAAGTGCGGGATTGACATAACTCAGTTCAACAATCTCATTTTCATTGACTGCATCAGGCGATTTTAGCTCAATACATTTGGTTTCATCAATTTTTGCCCCTCTCAGGAAGCGTGATTTGGAATAATCATGGTTGTAGATGACTTCGAGCAACAACAAATACTTCTTGTCCCCATGTTTTGCAAATTTAAACAGTAGCCTGTTTTCATAATCAAGTTTGGCTCTGTAAAAGTCTGAACCGGGCATTTTCTTTACTTCTGCCCCATTGAAATCAGAACGGCTGAGCTGTTCAACTACCTTGTCGAACTGCTTGTTTACTTTATTGTAATTCAAATCATTGTAGTAAAGCAAATCCATTGTACAAGAAACTTTTAAAGTTCAATTTTTAATATTCCCGTCCTTTTGGGCGGGACTCAAATAGATTATTGCAAATGTTGGCAAAATACTGAAACAGTTATCATGAATTTACAAATATTTCAGGATTTTGCCCCGTCGGGTTTGTTGCTTTTCCACAAAACCGGCCGAAAAGGAAGGGCCTATTCACAGAGTTTTGCAAAATTTAAACAGTCTCAAAGCTTACCTTTGTGAATTGATTTTGGAAAAATCAGAATCAGCCCTATCCGATAACCTTCCATCACAAAAGTATTGAAAAGTTTCTTTCTATCCGGTTAGTTCCGGATATTGAAAGCAATCTTAGAATGTTCGTCTCCGGAACAATTTGCTTCAAAAGGAATAAAGCACCAGAAATTTAAAACAACTATATTTACACTGGATTTTGCCATCGAAATTCCGGATTCATTGAAAATCTAAAACCTGACCACTTTGGAATCTATAAAAACCAACCTCAGTGCGTTGAATGAGCAGCAGACTGAAGCAGTCGTCAGCGATGATAAACGGCTGCTTGTTCTGGCCGGCGCCGGATCGGGCAAGACCAAAACCCTTCTGCAAAAAATTGTCTATCTGATTGAAGAAAAGGGAGTAAGCCCTTCGCATATACTTGCCATCACCTTTACCAAAAATGCCACCAACGAAATGATCGACCGCCTTATTATTTCGGCAGACGACACCAACCGCTATGATAAAATACTGACTGATAAACACAAAAATAAAGGAGAAATCGACCGGGAAAGAACCTGTTATCAGAAAAAAATCAAATGGATCGACGGTTTAACAATCCGGACCTTCCATAGCTTTTGTTATTCGGTTCTGAGGAATTATGGCGTTAATCAATTCGACAACAAATTCAGGATCATCGGCGATGAGAAATGGTCAGAAGATGATGAGTATTCAAAATTCTCAGCACCCGAAACTGTATTTGAGGTTTTTCATAAGCTGCTTATCGAAGAATGCAACGACAACAAGTATCTGCTCGATCTAAAAAGGTATCTGCTTGATTACGTTATTGATAAAATCCATCTCGAAAACTATCAGAAGAAAAACCTGCCCAAAGACGGCAAATATTACACGGCCCTTGACGGGACAAAAGTCCGCTCCAAATCGGAGCAATATATTGCAGACTGGTTTTACCGGCACAGTATTAAGTATGAATACGAGCCTTTGCTCAACATCAAAGACTTCTCTTTCCGTCCCGATTTCTACATTCCAGCAGCCAATCTTTACATTGAACACGTTAGCGATAAAAGCTATTCAACAGTCAACAAAGAGGAACAATTTCATAAGGGCAATTTTTTGCTGGTGAAGACTTACGAGCGTATGACTGAAGATTCGGCCCTATTCAATCATACCCTTGACAGCATCGTGAGGAACCGCCTGCCATCTGGTTATGAGAAAACAATAACCTTATCCTACAGGGAGGAATTCAGCGGATATCACGAGAACATCAAGGATTTTGTGACTCAACTCATGCGCATCACCGATATGATAAAGGTCGAAAATATGGATCCGCAAAGTGTTCTCCAAAATGCCCGGATGGACCAGCACGAGCGGATACGGAATTTTTATGAGCTGGCCATTCCGGTTGTTGAAAAATACAAGCAATATTGCACCAACAAATCGTACCTCGATTTCAACGATATGATTTCAGAAAGTGCCCTGTTGTTTCAAAACTATCCTGACATTGCCAACAAATACAAGAATCAGTATCAATATATTTTAGTCGATGAATTTCAGGATGTGAACAACCTGCAGGTTGACCTGATTAAATTATTGCTGACCGGGCAAACACAGTTGTTCTGTGTGGGTGATGACTGGCAGAGTATTTATGGTTTCAGGGGTTCAAATGTCAGTTATATCATAGAGTTCGAAAAGCATTTCCCCGATTCAAAGGTCATCAAGCTCAACCTGAATTACCGGAGCACACAGAATATTGTCGGCGCAAGCAACGAAGTTATTAAGCACAATAAGTTCAAGGTTGAAAAAGAGATTTTCGCGTCCAAAAAATCAGAGCACAAGATTGTAGTCTATGCAGGCAATTCCGAAGAAGAGAACATACAGTTTTGTCTGGATAAAGTGAAGGAACTCCTGAAAGATGGCTATGCCAACGATGATATCCTGTTTCTCTACCGGAGGAGCAAGATGTTTAGCCCCTATTTTAATCGTTTTAGAAATGAACCACTCAAAATCCAGGCAAAAACCATCCATGCGGCGAAAGGCCTGGAATCAAAAGTCGTTTTTATTCTTGGTTTAACCGAGGGATATGGCGGTTTTCCGGATATCTGGCTTGAGGACAGGATTTTCCAGGTGATCAAGAAAGCAAACCACGATCTTTTACTGGAAGAAGAAAGGCGCTTGTTTTATGTGGCCATCACCAGGGCGAAAGAAAAGCTCTTTCTGATCACGGAAAAAGGCAATGAGTCAAGTTTCCTGAAGGAAATCCCGGAGATTTATACGGTTAAAACCAGTACTGCCCTGAGATCAGTGATAGAAAAGGTTGCTATTTGCAGCAAATGCTACAGCCAGTTGGATAATCTGTGGATTGTGTGTCCGTATTGCGGGGAGAAAACAGGGGGGATATAGGCAAGGGGCTTAGGGTTCAGGGCATGGATGTGGCATTGAGAAATGAGGTCGTCTCCTTGATGCAGGGGGGTATTTTAGAAGAAGGATCACCAAAAAGCAATCCATGGAGAAGTCCCTAAAGGGCTAAGATGGCATTTTTATTCTATTGTAAATCAATATTATACGAGGTTAGAACAAATACAGGGATGAATAAGGGGATTCGATTTTATGCCAATTTTCTTAGCCCTGCAAGGGCTACACAAAACTTCAACCTGCTGTTTTTGTCTGGTTACCATTTTAAGGATTATCTGCAGAATACACCTTTCGGGTACGTAATTTTTTGTATTCGTGAAAAATATACCAAAGGGTATAATTCTAATGCCATTTAGCAATATTCGCGTACATCACTTCTTCAAGCAACAAATGGGTTTCATAAGTTGTTAATATCAAATGAGTAGTCACCATAAAAATTTTCAACCTTGAAACGAACACTGATCATTTCAATCGGCCTCATCGCTTTTGCCTTAACGGGGATAGTGGGGTTTATGTCATTGAGAAATGACTCTTCGGACGCCAAATCCTCCGAAGAAAATCCGGCAGCCTTGAATTACCGGACTTATTGTGCAGGATGTCATGGCGATAATCTCGAAAAATTCACCGCCAAAAAGTGGATGGATGAACCTGATAATGCTTCGGTGATAAAAAGCATAAAACTTGGGATTGAATCAGAGGGAATGCCGGCTTTTCAGAATACCTTTTCGGATGCCGAAATTGTAGAACTGGCTGCCTATGTAAAAAAAGGAATACCCGAAGACAGAAGTTCGCTGAAACCAGCGGTTAAAGCGGGTGACGTGATGGAATCGGAAGTGCAGGATTTTATAGTTGAAACAGTGGTTACCGGATTGGATGTGCCCTGGGGCCTTGTGTTTCTGCCCGGTGGTGACCTGCTGATTTCGGAGCGGGCCGGAACACTGCATCGTTTTTCCAAAGGAAAACTATCACTACCTATCCAGGGATTGCCGCCTATCAGGGCGAAAGGCCAGGGCGGTTTACTCGACTTATGCCTGCATCCTGACTACACGAAGAATGGCTGGATTTACTTCGCCTACAGTGCGCTGAACCCTGAAAAGGGGAATTCCATCAGCAATACGGCCATTATGCGGGCCAGGCTTGAAGGGAATAAACTGGTGGATCAACAGGTTATTTTCAGTGGAGATCCTTTCACCGACAGATCGCATCATTATGGGTGTAAACTTGCCTTTGATAACAAAGGACATTTATTTTTCGGCATTGGCGACCGGGGTCAGCATTACGATTTTCCGCAGAACCTCAACAATACCAATGGGAAAATCCACCGCATCAACGATGATGGCACAATCCCGGATGACAATCCGTTTGTAAATACAAAAGGCGCTGTTGCTTCCATTTACAGTTATGGACACCGGAATCCGCAAGGCACAAGTATAAATCCGCTAACCGGCGAGCTTTGGGTGTCAGAACATGGCCCCCGGGGTGGTGATGAATTAAACCTGATTGAACCTGGGAAAAACTATGGCTGGCCCGTGATTTCGTATGGGATTAATTACAACGGCACCGTACTTACTGAATTTACAGAAAAGGACGGAATGGAACAACCTGTTTATTACTGGACGCCATCCATTGCG
This sequence comes from Bacteroidales bacterium, assembly GCA_038325075.1. Lineage (GTDB taxonomy): Bacteria > Bacteroidota > Bacteroidia > Bacteroidales > Lentimicrobiaceae > Lentimicrobium. The sequence goes on from JBBQIQ010000063.1 coordinate 4,962, forward strand.
CCCTGCGGCATGACTTTCCTGACCGGCGACAAGTATAAAAAGTGGCAGAACAATCTTTTTGTAGGGTCACTTCGGTTTCAATACCTCGAAAGGGTGGTGATCAACGGCCACTCGGTATCGCACACCGAAAAACTGCTTCAGGGTATAGGGCGTGTCCGGAATGTGGTGATTGGTCCTGACGGGTTGATTTATGTGGCGACCGAAACTCCGGGGAAGATCATTCGATTGGTTCCAGTACCGAAAGAGTGAAGGAAGTGAAGGAAGTGAAGAGAGTGAAGAAAGTGAAGAAAGTGAAGAGAGTGAAGAGAGTGAAAAAGTGAAAAGTGAAGGCCTGATTACTCACCTAAACTAACCTTAGCGTCCCGCTAAGGTTCAGAACTGACTAACTGCTCTCTTCAGAAATAACTTTCAACACGACTTGACTGCCAACTGCCCACTGCCCACTTTATTCCTGAACCTTGAACCTTTGAACGTTTGAACATTTTGCCAACTGCCCACTGCCCACTGCCAACTTTCTTCCTGAACCCTTGAACCTTTGCGAAGCGAAGCGAAGTCCCGCCTTTTCGGCGGGGAACCCTTTATCTTTTTGAACCATTGAACCATTGAACTCTTGAACCTTTGAACCCTTGAATGCGAAGCATTGAACCTTTAAACCCTTGTCCCGCTCGTGCGGGATTGAACCCTTTAACCCTTGAACTTTTGAACCCTTGAACCCTTGAACCCTTGAACCTTTGAACTTAACCCCATCCCTCTTAATCAAACGCTCAATCACCCTGATACTTCTATCAGGTCTGATCAATATTTATGCACAAACTACAGATCCGAAACCGGCAAATACCCGGCTTTCTGATTCCACAATTTTTCTGGACCAGGTCACTATAGAAGGCTTCCGGTTGAGCAGTCATTTGCAGACTTTCCCGGGTAATTTGTCAGTGCTTGCGGGGGAGGGGCTTAACTTTTCCGACGGTACCAATATGTCTGCAACACTCAACACAATCCCTGGTGTAAATATGCAAAGCGGAACCTATGCAACCAACCGCATCGTCATCAGGGGAATGGGTAGCCGCACACCTTACAATACCAACCGGATTCGTTCGTACCTCAACGACATTCCGCTTACAACCTCCGATGGCGTTTCGGCACCCGAAGAAATTGATTCGCAAAGTCTGGGGCGGATTGAGGTGATCAGGGGCCCCTCTTCGGCCTTATACGGTTCTGGATTGGGCGGGAGTGTCAATTTGTTTACACCTGAGAAACTGCAAAACGAAGGCGTATTGGGTTTGAATTATGGAAGTTTCAATACTTTGAAAACCAATTTCTCAGGTACAATGAATTCAGCAAATACCAGTCTTTGGGGAAGCCTCAGCCACCTGCAATCAGACGGTTACCGGGCAAACAATGAATATAAGCGCACCGCTTTCATGTGCACTGCGAAGTGGAAACAACCCAAATGGTCGCTAAAATCAACCCTGATGCTGACTGGTGTGGATGGTGAAATCCCGAGTTCGCTGGGTAAAACTCAATTTGAAAATGATCCGAAAGCGGCTGCACCTGGCTGGGCGGCCATCGAAGGGTATAAAAAATACCGGAAAGCACTGGCAGGAATTACACTTATGAACATCCTTTCGTCAAAACTTACGAACCAGTTTACCATTCATGGGAAATGGAGCGATAGCTATGAAAAGCGACCCTTCAACAACCTCAACGACCAGACATTGAGTGCCGGAATCCGCAACAAGCTCAGCTATTTCAGACCCGTAACCGACTGGGTGCTTGGATTTGACTGGATTGCCGAACAGTACAAATGGAAGTTTGACAAGGATGAGATCCTCCTGAATGAAAACCGTGAAAACCGCAATCAGTTCAGCGTGTTTGCCATCATGAATTACCGGCCATCTTCCAGACTCAGCCTTTCGGTGGCCGGCACCCTGAATCATATCAGCTACAATCTCACCGATTTATATGCTGCCAATGGCGATCAATCGGGCAAACGCGATTTTCCGGTGATCGTTTCACCCCGGATTGGTTTAAACTATGCAGCCAGCGACCAGTTGGCCGTTTATGCCTCTGTTGGTCATGGCTTTTCAATGCCTTCGCCCGAGGAAACTTTATTGCCGGCCGGAGATGTAAATCCTGATATCAAACCGGAACAAGGCATGCAATACGAAACCGGAGCACGGTTTAACTTCTTTGGCAAAGCCGTTGAAGCGGATGTTTCCCTTTATTGGATTGAGCTCGACAACTTACTGGTAACAAAACGTATTACAGAAGATATTTTTACCGGAATGAATGCCGGTAAAACCCGACACCAGGGATTTGAACTGCTCCTGCGCAACCGATTATTCAATTTTAATAGTTTCCCGGGAAAACTGAATTCAACTTTCAGCTACACGTATTCACGAAATCGTTTCATCGATTTTACCGATGATGGAAATGCTTACGATGGCAATAATCTGCCCGGCATCCCCGATCAGTATGCGCAACTGCAATTCTCGTGGAATCCGGTTAAAAAGCTGCAGGTTTTCACGCATCTGCAATATAATGGAAATCAATATTTAAACGATGCAAACACATTGAAATATGAAGGTTATTTTTTGGTCAACTTAAAGGTAGCAACTCAATTTCAAATAAAGAAAGCCGGAAATCTTAATGTCTACACGGGTATCAATAACCTGACCAACACACATTACGCTTCCATGCTGGTTGTAAATGCGCTGGGATTTGGAGGCAGTGAACCGCGATACTATTACCCCGGGTTACCAAGGCATATTTATGCAGGCATTGAATTCCGGTTTTGAAATGATCATTCAACATGGATCATTTGCATTGGCAAACGATAATTATTTTTTAACTTTGGATCAAAATCAACCGACCATGAAAGGATTTAAAAAAGTAAACGGATTTTCACTAATGCTCATTTTATCGGCCACGGTTCTTTTGCTTTCAGGCTGCGCTAACAATGAAACAGTAACCGGATGCCTGACGGGTCAGACCTTCGGGTTCTGGCATGGGTTGTTGCATGGGATCATTGCACCGGTTGATCTGGTGTTGATGCTCTTCAGGGATGATATTACCGTATTTGCCCCGAACAACAACGGCGCCTGGTATGCTTTCGGATTTATCATCGGAAGCGGTGGATGGGGATTTTTTGGTGGTAACAGGGCATCAAGGAAGCGTAGGTAAAGATTGTCAGTTAAATTGCGGAAAATCTTATAGCGCTCAAAATCGCGGAAATAGAATTCGTCATCTAAACGGTGGAATGCATCCACCATCCCCATTATTTCCTAAAGGTAAGTTGCTAAAAATAGGTTAAATATACAAAGCCTGACAAATTTGCCAGGCTTTGTAGCCCCGACAGGAATCGAACCTGTATTTAAAGTTTAGGACCCCGCCGTGGCGGGGTTATCCGTTGAACTACAATAATAAGTGCAAGGTTCAGGCAATTAAAAACGCCCGGCTTTATAGCCAGGCGTATTGTTTAAGTAGCCCCGACAGGAATCGAACCTGTATTTAAAGTTTAGGAAACTTCCGTTCTATCCGTTGAACTACGGAGCCATTGAATTACGGGCTGCAAAAGTAGAAACTTTTCTGGCAATGTGCAAACTGGATTTTTTGAAGAGTTAGAATGTTCCTTTTTCTTCATTTTCAAAGCTATAATGAAAATTTGAAAACAGCATAATGCAACATAGAAGTATGATGCATTGTTTCACTGATTTATTCAGGATTCTTCTTCTTCTATTTCTTCTTCAGCCTCTTCAAGCCATTCATCAATGCTAAGCCGATCCCTTACGTATTCTTCGAGGCAGAGTTGATGAAAGTCGAACCATTGCTGCCTGAATTCGGACGATTCAACAATATTTTTGAAATTTCTGAATGGTTTTCCATGCGATAAGGCATTGATGAGCTTCCCCTGCATAGGTTTATCCTGGATTTCATCAATGGCGAACTGCTCCATAAATTTGAAAGACTCAAAAGGTTCGGGCGGCTCAATCCTTATAAATCTACCCCACTCATGATCAATCCTGTCGAGGTCAGCCTGGTAGAAATCTTCTTCGAAATACTCATTCTGCTCAAGGAATTCTTTTGGAATTTCAATAACCTCAATGGTTTCTGGATTCACAAAGCAAACAAGGCCGCAACCGATATTTTCGGCTATATTTTTTATGAACTCAGGAGTATATTTTTCATTCATGGCGTGGGTAAATTTAATTCAATATTTCCTTCCGGGTCAATTTAATCACAATTTATTGAAAGCACCGCAATTGAATTCATCATCATCTTTCTGATCGTGCCGGTTCATTTTGCACAGCAGATTCTCTTCCCAATCATCGGTAAAATAACTTTTACAGGAAATACATAGTCCGGGTATAGGTATCGAATCAAGGTCAACCGGGGTTCCATCATCATTAAAGAACCCATTAATTTCCTGGTGGGGAGGCGTGGTTTCAGGATCAAAATCGAGGTAACTTTTCAGGGAATCCACAAGATATTGATGTTTAAACTTGTACCATTCAATGTTATAGTCTGCCTGCTCTATGTAGGACTTGAGATTCATGATAAAATCTTTATCAAACATATAGCCATCCAGGCTTTCTGTCAGAAAAATGTCTGATATTCCGTGTTTGACAAAGTCCTGCATGGCATACTGGTAGTCGATGTAATCAGTCGGATCCACCCTGATGGAGATATTCCACTCATTCTTAATTTTTTCCAGCAGGCTGATATACGGCTCAATTGTAGGTTTATAGTCATGATCCATAATCGCGTATGGGATTTCTACAACCTCGAAGGTATCAGCATTAAGATAGCAGGTATTCCCGGCTTCTGTGCTAATGACAATCTTGCTGAGTACTTCTGGGGGATATACTCTTTTCATGGCTTTAAATAATACGAGGCATTCTCTGATAATTATCAAAGTGTTTCGCCTGACCAAAAATAATGATTTTTTCATTTAGCTTTTTTATTTTTCTGGAGGGATGCTTAAGCCAATCTGCAAAAAAATAAACTCATTTTTAACCAATGGCTATATTTAGATGCGATGCCCGTATCTCGCTTCATGCGATAGCGTGGGCGCGAAGTGCACACATTTTTCCCTTAGAAAAACATACCCGGGCCTCTTCACTTTGGTGAAAGATGTTAAAGTGGTCCTAAGGCAACCGGATTAACCCAACAATTCCTACTTTTGCAAGCAGCTGTTCAACAATAAAATGTGTATGAAAAGTCTCCTGATTTCGCTGATGTTCATTACTACACTGAATTCCAGCGCCCAGTTCGATAAATTCTTTCAAAACAAAACGCTTCGGTTTGATTATGTGCATACCGGCAATGCAACAACCGATGCCTATGCCCTCGATGAACTGATTGAAGAGCCTTTTTGGGGCGGTTCAAAAGTTAACCTGGTCAGTACATTGGATTACGGGAATTATAAGTTCACGCTTACCGACATCGGATCGGGCGCGATAATATATTCACACTGCTATTCCAGCCTCTTCTCCGAATGGCAAACCACTGCCGAGGCAAAGGAAACATTCAGGTCATACCCCGAAAATGTGGTTTTCCCCTTCCCCCAAAAACCTGTGATGGTTGATTTTTACAACCGTACCCGCGAAGGGGCCTGGATAAAGAAATTCAGCTACAGTGTTGAGCCTAAAAGTTATTTTATCAAACAGGAACGTCGGCACGAGTACCCTTCGTTTGTGGTTAACAAGGCAGGCGATCCTGCCGTTTGCCTTGATATTGTTTTCATTCCGGAAGGCTATACTGCTTCTGAGATGGACAAATTCAAAGCCGACTGCGCCCGCCTGGCTGACTTTCTGTTAAAATGCTCACCCTTTGATGAGTATAGCAGTAAGATTAATATTTATGGCGTTGAAGCGCCATCGCTTGAATCGGGTGCTGATAGTCCCGGAAAGGGAATCTGGAAAAAGACGGTGCTCAATAGTTCATTCTATACTTTCGATGTAGAGCGCTATCTCACCACTTACGATATGAAAAGCGTGCGTGATGTGGCGGCCAATGTGCCGTACGATCAGATTTGTATTATTGCCAATTCGCAGGTCTACGGCGGAGGTGGAATCTATAACCACTATGCATTGTTTACCAGCGATAATGCTTATGCAAATTACGTTTTTGTACATGAGTTCGGACATTCCTTCGCTGGGCTGGGCGATGAATACTACAATTCAGAAGTGGCTTACGAAGATTTCTATAACCTGAAGGTAGAACCCTGGGAGCCTAATTTGACCACCCTGGTTGACTTCGATTCGAAATGGAAAAGTATGGTAACCTCCGGTGCCCCGATCCCAACTTCTGACCGTGATAAGGATAAATACGCGGTGGGTGCTTTTGAAGGAGGTGGTTATATGACCAAAGGCGTTTATCGCCCCTCACACGATTGCACCATGAAATCGTTGTCCTATAATAATTTCTGTCCGGTCTGCCAGAAGGCTATCCGGGACATCATGGAGACTTATATCAAATAAAATAATTTGCAGATTAGTGAATTTGTTGATTAGCAGATTACCGGGTTTTTGTAAAACTAAGAATAAGGAACTTATATATGACCTAAGTTGAGCGATTTGAACGAAGTGAAAAAGCGCTTTACTTAGGTAAATCCCGATTTGGAAATTGTTGCAATTCACCAAAGCCTTGAAAATGTTTTATTGTGAATTGCTTGCAATTTCCTAATCGATTGAGCGATTTTCTTTTTCAAATCGCTCAATTTGGATATGAATTAAGTGCTCTGTCCTGTTATCCGATACATTGTTAAATATTTACCGGACCTGACAATTGACAATTTTGTTAATTAATACCCTGAAAAAGTGTCAATAAAAACGCAACTCACCGACCTTGGCCTGATTGAATACGGCGACGCATGGGAATTGCAGGAGCGGTTATTTAACTATATTATTGCACAGAAAAAAGCCGGCCAGGTGCCAACCGACAACTACCTTCTTTTTTGCGAACATCCGCATGTTTATACCCTGGGTAAAAGTGGCTCCCAGGACAATCTGCTTATGGATATGATCCAACTTCAGGCAAAGGATGCCAGCTTTTACCGGACCAACAGGGGAGGCGACATCACCTATCATGGTCCCGGACAAATCGTAGGTTATCCAATCCTGAACCTTGACGCCATTGTAAGTGGTGCGAGGGAGTATATTGACAAAATGGAAGAGGCCATTATTATTGCACTTCAGCATTACGGCATTAAATCAGAACGTCTCGATGGTGCTACCGGGGTCTGGCTGGATACAGACAAGCCAGGCAGAACCAGGAAAATCTGTGCCATTGGAGTGCGCACAAGCCATTGGGTTAGCATGCATGGCTTTGCCTTTAATGTCAATACTAACCTTCAGTATTTCAATTATATAAATCCCTGCGGGTTTACCGATAAGGCGGTTACTTCCTTGTCGGCCGAGCTGAACAGACCCCTTGATATAAACGAAGTTAAATCACTGCTGGCCGAAAAGCTGGCCATTATTTTTGGCCTTGAATTAATTCAGATCCCGTCCTCACAACATAACGAAATCATTCAATGAGAAAAATAAAATCGATCTGTGTTTTTTGCGGTTCCTCACCCGGTGCTAATCCCGGCTATACCACTGCGGCCCGCCAACTTGGCCGGCTAATGGGACAACAAGGCATAACCCTTGTTTATGGTGGAAGTAACATTGGGCTGATGCGTGCCATTGCCGACGCCTGCCTGGCTGAGGGTGGCCATGTGGTGGGCGTAATGCCTAAGGGCTTGATCGACCGCGAGGTGGCCTACAGCGAACTGAAGGAGTTTCATGTAGTGGAATCGATGAGCATTCGCAAAGAAAAAATGGCAGAGCTGTCGGATGCCTTTATCGCCATGCCCGGCGGTATTGGCACCCTGGATGAGATCTTTGAAGCCATGTCGTGGAACCAGTTGGAAATTATGGACAAACCGGTGGCATTGCTCAACACTGCCGGATATTACGACCACCTGGTGAAATTCCTCGACTACACGGTTGAGCAACGGTTTGTAAGGCCTGAGCACCACAAGAACCTGCTGGTCGATGATAATCCTGAACAATTACTTGAGGCTATCGAAAACTATGTTTCACTGAAAGTTGACAGCAAGTGGATCGATGATCTGAAGTCTGAAACTGCAAAGCGGATTAATGGATTATAGGTTAGCGAGTCTTCAGATTACCTGATGATTCTTCGGATGAATAACCATCTCCGATACCACCCTTTCGGCCGACTGGTCGGCAGCAATTTAATGGTACTAGCAATTTTGGCAGCCATCAGAAATTATTCCCGACGAACCTTCAGGTCATTGTTATCCCGGAAATGGGTATCAACGCCACCCACTAAGAGTTTCGTTATTTTCACCTGAGTGCGTTTAAACTCTTCGCGCAGCGATTTCATCATGCCGTTAAGACCGTATTTTGAAGCAGCGTAAACTATAGCTCCTGCCATGAGCGCTTTGCCAAATATGCCTGGCAGGTGAATGATCAGGCCGGTTTTGCGTTATTTCATGCCTGGAATAATGGCTGGCAACAAGTTTCCATGAACTCTTCCAGAGCCTTCAGGCAACCTTTCAATGCCGGATTTACACTGTTCAGCCAGTTGTGTTTTAATTATCTGCAAGGTATTGTAAATTTGCAATAAAAAATTGTTATGTCAGTCGCCACCAGCCGCATCGGAGCAGAGAATGCCCGGATCATCATCGACCACAGAAAATGCAATGCCTGTGGACTTTGCGTAACTGTTTGCAAGGATTTTTCCCTTGTTATTGAGGATAAAGCATTAAAGATCAGCGACAAGCCTTTATTTGGGTGCATTGGTTGCGGACAATGCGTGGCGGTTTGCCCCCGCGATGCCATCATGGTGGAAGGCCGTACCCTTGAGCCTGATGATTACAGCACATTGGTAAAGGACCGGCTGCCAGAGTATGATCAACTGTATCAGATGTTCTTGAACCGACGTAGCATCAGGGATTTTAAGGATAAGCCCGTGTCACAGGAAGTCATTGACAGTATATTGAATCTGGCTTCGACGGCACCAATGGGCCTGCCCCCTTCGGATGTTGGTGTCATGATACTCAACAACAAAGATAAGGTAAAGCAATTTTCGTTCGATTTTATCGATCTGCTTGACCGGATGAAATGGATGGTATCGCCTGCTTCAATGGCCCTGATGCGCCCGTTTATGAGTAAAGACGACTATCTGATGTTTAAATCGTTTGTATTACCAATGATTGGATTCTTTACAAAAACAAAGAAACAGGGGGAGAACTGGTTGCTTTACGATGCCCCGTTGGCCATGATGTTTTACGGTAATATGTCAGACCCTGCCGATCCGTATATCGCAGCCACCTATGCTACCCTGGCGGCTGAATCGCTTGGTTTGGGTGCTTGCATGATTGGCAGTGTGGGGCCATTCTTAAAATACACCGGAAAGGATTTTAAAAAACAATATGGACTGCCTGCCAGAATGCGCGACTCAATCATCGTAATTTTTGGTTATCCGCAGGTGAAATACAGCAAAACTATCAGAAGGAGTTTTGCGAAAGTAGCTTATTGCTGACGTTTCACTTCTCATAGGTACCCTTTTTCAGTAGCACACCGTTTTCAACCATCTGCACACCGAGTGCAAAAACAGCGTTTATTTTCAGGTCATTATCCAACAGCAGCAGATCGGCATCCAACCCCACCTCTATTTTGCCTTTTTGCTTTAGTTTGAGTATGCGGGCAGGATTGGAAGTCAGCACTTTCAGGGCGGTTTCCAGCGGGACCTTTTCTTCTTTAACTGCATCGCGCATTTCGCGAAGGTTCGAAGAGGGCTGACCCGTTTCCATCTTTACAAGTTCTCCGGTTACCGGATCAAAACCGGGTAAAGAACCACAGGCATCGGAAGTAAAGGTAATGTGCTCTGCCGGAACCCCGGCTTCAAGCAGCAGCCTGAGTGCGGTGGCTGGTTTAATCTCTTCATCGGGATAATAGGGATAGGAGCTGGTGGTAATGTCCAAATATCCTTTCAGCCCGTAGGTTTTGGCATCTTCAAAAATGTAATCGTTCCGGTTGATGTGTGTTGGTAAAAACTGTCTCAGGCTCATTTCGCTGCCTTCAACAACTTTGTACAACGGTTTGAAAGGTTCCCTGGCATCGCCCATGTGAATGTTAATGATTCCGGCTTTTCCGCCAATCATTCCGGCTACCCTGGCATGGGCTGTTATCCGTGTAAGTTCTTCAATGGAAGGCACCGAAGAGCGATGGTCGGAAATAGCCACTTCTCCTACACCGATTACCTCTTCAATTAAAGCGATGTCGCGGGCATAATCGCCGGTAATACTGGGTGTGGGAACCTGATAGGCCCCTGTGTACATCCAGGCTGAAACGCCTTCGGCCCTCAACGATTTTACTTTCATCAACACACTTTCCACAGTGCGGGTGAACCCATCGGTGCCAAGGCAGCCTACAACGGTTGTAACACCGGCAGAAATCATATCGCTCAGCAGCATTTCAGGTGTACGGCTGGCTGGCCCGCCTTCTCCACCAGCTCCGGCAATATGCACATGGGCATCAATCAGTCCGGGAGTGAGGTAAAGTCCGGTAGCATCGATTACCTTAACAGGCAGCGATTCCGGAAGGTTTATCTCTTTTGCGATAGCAGCAATCTTTGTTCCGGCAAGCAGTACATCCATGCACCCCAGTTTTTCCGGGGCATATATTTCGGCATTCTTGATAAGTATGAGCATGTGAAGATTTTTTGAATTACAAAATTAGCAAAGTTTCAGAATTTCAGAGTTTCAGAGTTTAGGTGGCTGAGTGTTTTGCGACATAATTGTATTTAATGACGAACTTTTAATTCGCAAAACGTATCGAGGCCCAGAGTTGGAGGCTGAGTAGTTGCAGTACCGGGCTTTTCATACTGTAGCAATATAACCAGATGGTCGGGCATGTCTTTCCAATGCTTGCGTGCACAAGTTGAGATTTCAAAATAATAACAAATGTAAAAACGTGCTTTTTAGAAGGAAGAAATATTGTAAGTTTGATGAAGTTAAAATTCAGCTAAGGGTTTAAGTTATGATTAGTGTTAAAATGTTACGTAATATATTCATTATCAATGTTTTAATTATATACTCCAGTTCCGGGTTATTTGCTCAGGGCCGATTGTTGATTGTCGGCGGTGGTGCCGAAAAGAACGGTGTCAATAGCTGGAGCGTACCACCTTATCGTTGGGCGGTGGAAGGCAAGCGGGTTGCCATCATTGGTACATCAACCGGAAGCCTGGCTCCTTACATGGAAAATCAGTGCGGAGCAGCTTTTGCGAAGGAATTTGCCATTGATTCGCGCCAATTGGCAGATAGTCAGGCTACCTACGATACACTGGTGAGTTACGATGTTATCTTTTTCCGTGGTGGCGACCAGTGGGAATATTACAATCTTTACCGAAATACAAAGCTTCAGGATGCGGTGAATTACAAGTTCGGCCAGGGCGGATGTATTGGCGGAACCTCGGCTGGAATGCACATCCTGTCATCCATAGTTTATACGGCTGAAAATGGCACAGTTTATCCTTACGAATGCATCGAGAATCCCAACAACCAGTATGTAACCCTTGAGAATGATTTTTTTAATTTCAGGCCCGGTTTTGTTTATGACACCCATTTTGCAGAACGCGGCAGGTTTGCCAGGCTGGTGGGGTTTCTGGCCAATTATAAATTTAACCAGAACCTGGATATCCTTGGCCTTGGCATGGACGACATGACCTGCATGACCATCGACGAAAACGGACTGGGAACCGTTTACGGAACCGGTTGTGCCAATTTCTATAAATCAACCGGCAGTTTCAGCCAGAATGGCAATAAACTGCTGGCAGATTCTGTAGAAGTAGTGCAGCTTTTAAAAGGTTGTGCCTATAATTTTAACACCGGGGAAATTTCCTATTCCACCCTAACCCGACAAATCAATACAGCAAGCCAGTCAGAAACCGGCAATTATACCGTTTTGGCCAGTGGCAGCAGCCTCCTTATCGATAATCTGGGCATGCTTACCGACCTTGTTTCGGAAACCGGTGTGGCATCGACCCCGGTGCTCATTCTCTCGGGCGACAATACGCTCGCCGCTAGTTTTAAAACAAAAATCATGGAAGCCGGGGCTTCCGATGCATTTATTTACAACCCCACAATGGCGCTTGGTTCTGATGCGGATTTGGCCAGCCGGATAAACGGGGCAACCAAATTCCTATTCCTGAAAAACAATGAAACATCGTTTAGCCAGTTTTTACAGACTCCGAATGGCATTCTGCTGTGGCAAAAACTTCGCAACGATGGCATGATCAGCGCTTTCGCCGGTGAAGATGCCAGGTTTGCCGGAAAAACGGTGGTTGGAAACTATCTGACCGAATACGCCTCCTGGTTTGGTGAACTCACTTTTTCATCCGGCCTGTCTTTGCTCAGCCATACCGTTATAATGCCTCAGACCTTTCTGAACAGCGATATTTATGAAAATACCGCGACTGCCGTTCCTTATGTCATGGCAAAAGACACCCTGAAATTTGGCATCTGGCTCACCAATCACAACTACATGAAATTCAGTCCCATCGATGGCAAAGCGACCCTCACCGGATACGGGACAGCACCGGTTATGGTGGTGGCCAATGATGGAACCCTTGCAGGCTTTTCGCAGCAGACAGCTACCGGTGGCTCTGGTGCGCCAAGAATGGTTGCCGGTTTCGAGAAGCTGAGAATGGATTTTATTGACTATACCAACCCTTACATCATGGGCAATGTATCGTCTGCAGGAATAGGTAAGAATAATTCCGGTTTACAGAAGATGCAGATTTTTCCAAATCCAACGGGAGATGCGTTAACATTACCTGCTGTAAATGGAGCCCACTCATGGATAATAACCGGGTCGGACGGTAAGATTTTAAAAAAAGGTTTTGCATCAGGAAACGGGACAGCAATTAATGTTTCGGGACTGACAAGTGGAATTTACATAATTCAACTGGCAGACATTCGCAATCAACCCATTGCTGTAGCCAGATTTGTCAAAGACTAAAATTTAACGAATGAACAGAATATCCGTATTATTTCTGACACTCCTATTGCTCAGTGTATCAGGTTTCAGCCAAAACCCCAAAGGCAGCCTAATTATTGTGGGCGGTGCACTTAGTCCCGATAATAAAGACGTTTACCATAAAATGATTGAACTTGCCGGTGGCCCGGAGAAGGCCATTTTTGCAGTGATTCCATCGGCCAGTGGGGTTGCTGTACAATCCTGGGTCAGCATCAGCAAAACGTTACGGTCTTATGGTGTGAGGGAGGAGAACATCCACCTTATCAGCATATCGGTCATGGATGATGACAGCACCAAAGATGTAGATGAATCGAAATGGGCCGGCAATGCAAACGATAAAAGACTGGCAAGAACCGTTAAAGCCTGTTCGGCCGTATGGTTTACCGGTGGCGACCAGATGCGCACCATGCTGGCGCTTACAAAGCCCAACGGGGAGCCAACCCCGGTTCTTGAGGCCGTGTGGGATGTTTATAAAAGGGGAGGAGTTATTGGTGGAAGCAGTGCCGGAGCTGCCATCATGAGTGAAATTATGATTGGGAATGGAAACAGTATGGGTGCTTTGAAGTTGGGAATCATCAAAGACAATGGCCCGGAGAATGAAGAAACGGACGCTCTCCTGCTTTCGAAGGGTCTGGGATTTTTCCCGGAAGGAATTGTAGATCAGCATTTTAATCAAAGGGCAAGAATAGGACGGCTCATTGTTGCCTTAATAAATTCGAAAGACAGATTTAATCTGGCTTTTGGTATTGATGAAAATACTGCACTCATCTATACGGCCCCGGATCGTAACATTCAGGTTGCCGGTGCGGCCGGGGTTACGGTTATAAATGCTACGGATGCTGCTGTTTCCTATGTGAAGGGCTTGCCGGATATCAGCAACCTGTCGATCAGTTATCTCGAAAACGGAGATTCATACCATATTCAAACGGGCGGACTTATCCCGGCACCCGGGAAAAAAGCAACCCGGGGCAACGAATATTACAAACGAGAACATCCTGTTCAGGCAGGCATTTTATCGGCCAATGGATCCACCCTGCGAGATGTAATCACCATCAACCTTATCGATAACAAAGGGAGTGAAAGCGTTTCCAATTTAAGTTTCACCGATGAGGAAAATGCATTCTTACTTACCTTTACTAAAAAATCAGGCAGCCAGGGATATTACCTTGAAAACGCACGCGGGCAAGATGAATATTCGGTAGCAGATATCCGACTTGATATCAGTCCGGTAAAAGTTACACTTACCAAAATCCAATAAAACCAACCAAACACCAAATGTATGAAGAAACCTTACATTTTATTACTGATGTTTACTTTGCTCATCAGTACATTAAAGGCTCAGGACATACCAATCAGTGGTAAAGTTACCTCAGCAACAGATAAACAGCCGATACCGGGCGTTACCATTGTAATCAAAGGAACTTCCAAAGGAACTGTTACCGATATCAACGGCTCTTACACCCTGGAGGCCCCATCGGCGGGTACGCTCGTTTTTTCCTTTGTCGGGATGCAGAAACAGGAAGTTCCGGTAAACAGCCGGCGTCAGATCAGCCTTGAAATGACCGAAGACAAAATTGATCTTGGCGAAATTGTAGTCATGGGCTACAACACCGACAGCAAAAAGCTGATTTCAGGCTCATTTGGGCTGGTTAACCAGGACGAGATTAAGACCATTCCTTTGCGTACGCTTGACGGCGTTTTGCAGGGAAAGGCTGCCGGTATGACCATAACGCAAAATTCAGGGACACCTGGTGGTCAGAACTCTATTAAAATCAGGGGAGGAAGCTCAATCAATGCCAGCAACCAGCCGCTGATTGTAATCGATGGCGTTCCGGCCATTACCGGAAGCTACGGGCAGATCGGTTATAGTGGCCAGGAAATAGATGCCCTTTCCGATATCAATCCCAACGACATAGAGCAGGTGACCATTCTGAAGGATGCCTCGGCCACCGCTATCTATGGCTCAAGGGCTTCAAACGGGGTCATTCTGATCACCACCAAAAAGGGAAACCTGCAGAAGACCAGTATCAGCCTGAATACTTCTTATGGCTGGCAGACCATGCCAAAAGAGCGCATTCCGGACCTGATGAATGCCGCGCAATGGAATGAATATAAGGGTACTACGGTGCAGGGTATTGACACCGACTGGATGAGTGAAATCCTTCAGGTTGCTCCTACTTCAAATACAGAACTTTCAGTGAGCAGCGGCAATGATAAAACCAGGCTTTTTATTTCAGGAAGTTATTACAATCAGGAAGGGACTGTTAAAAGCACCTCTTTTGATCGCTATTCCGGCCGGTTGAACGTAGATCACAAAATACTTTCCAATCTCACCATAGGCGGTGGTGTTTCGCTCAGTTATTCAAAGAACAGAAGGGTGGAAGGTGACCAGACTCTGTTTGGCCCGCTGCCCAACGCTCTTTCGATACCGGCAATATTTCCGGTTTATAATGAGGATGGCTCCTACAACGAACTTGGCCCTTATGCCAATCCGGTTGCCATTATCAATGAAACCAACAATGTGGCTTTTACCAACCGCAACAACGGGAATATTTTCCTGGAATATAAATTCCTTGACGGGTTTACTTTTACGACCAAATGGAGCGCCGATATTTATAATCTGCGCGAGCATGGTTATGACCCGGTTACTACCAGGCAGGGAGCCAAGTACAACGGGCTTTGTATCGAGGGCACAAACTATGTAAGCAATCTGGTAAGCAGCAACGTGTTGCAATATATCACAACCCTCAGCGAAAAACATAACATTGAAGTATTGGCCGGTTATAGTTTTGAGAAATATGCCCGGCGCAATACTTACATTGAAGCCATCGACTTTCCCAATGAGAAGTTCGAATACATCACTTCAGCCGGTGTCATCAGGGCAGCTTCCTCATCGGCACTCGACCGTGGCATGAACTCTTACTTTGGCCAGTTTAAGTACAATTATCTCTATAAATATATTGTAACTCTTACTGCACGCGCCGATGGTTCTTCGAAGTTTGGTAAGAACAATCAGTATGGCTACTTCCCCGCCGCATCTTTTGCATGGCGGGTTGCCGAAGAGCCGTTTATGAAGCAATTTTCGAAGATCAGTGAATTGAAAATCAGGGCAAGCTTCGGCCTTACCGGTAATGACGGAATTCCTGATTTTGCCTCCCTTGGCCTATACGGTGGCGGTTTCAACTATGGCGGGAATTCAGGTATTGCGCCAACGCAACTTCCGAATCCGGATTTAAAATGGGAAACCACGGCACAAACCGGTTTTGGACTCGATGTGGCATTTTTCGATAACAGGATAAGTCTGAATGCCGATTTATATTTCAACAAAACACGTGATCTGCTGCTGGCCAGGCCTTTGCCTCCAACAACCGGTTTCACTTCTATTTATGCCAATATTGGAAATTTGGAAAACAAGGGAATAGAATTGGTCTTAAACACCGAAAACATCAGGGGTGCCTTTACCTGGAATACCTCATTTAACTTTGCCGCAAACCGCAACAAAATTACCAGGCTTTACGATGGTCAGTCAATTCCAGACCTTGGCCGTGGCAGTAACTGGGTTATGGAAGATGAACCCATTGGCATATTCATGGGCTATAATTGCCTGGGTGTAGATCCGACTACCGGAATTCTGGTATATGAAGATATCAATAAAGATGGATCAATAACAGCCGCCGACCTTACCAAAACCGGAGACCCCAATCCCGACTTTACTACCGGAATGACCAATACATTCAGTTATAAGAATTTCGATTTATCGATCTTCCTGCAGTCAGTTTATGGTAACGATGTTTTTAACGGAACCCGCATCTATCTTGAATCGGGAACAGGAGAAGACAACCAGACAACCACGATGCTCCGGAGATGGCGGCAACCCGGTGATATCACCGATGTGCCAAAAGCCGGTGATGGGAATATCTCTTCACGATTTATCGAAAACGGCTCGTTTCTCAGGATTAAAAATGTAAGTCTGGGTTATAATTTCCCTAAAGCATTGTTGAGGAAAACCGGCATTAAAACGGCCAGGTTGTATGTTTCGGGCCAGAATCTATATACTTTCACCAGTTATACAGGGATGGATCCGGAAGTAAACTATTACGGGAACGACAACATCATCCTGGGTACCGACTTCTTTACCTATCCGCAGTCACGCACCATTCTGGTTGGTTTAAACGTAGGTTTTTAATCATTAACACCTGAAAATCATGAAAAAGATAATATACT
>JBBQIQ010000064.1:0-21848 GCA_038325075.1 Bacteroidales bacterium
CTATCTTTTTTTCGAATTCCTGTTTCAACAGGTTGGCTGTTTTCGATTTGGCAAAAAAACCAATGTTGTTTTCCCAGGTCTTGATTTCGTCCTGCAATTGTTGAATTTTACCCTGTACAAAACCACGTTCCTTGCTGATTACCCGACCGGCATCAGGAGAATCTTTAGCTATTCTTTCAACCCGGTTGCGGTAATTACTGGCACCCATGGAAACTGAATCAACTTTCAGCTTTTCGAAATGCTTGTTAATAAGCGCCCTGAAATCGGTTTGAAGCCTGTCTTTTTCCTTGATGGGCACATGACCTATCTCCATCCACTGTCTTTGATAATCTTTGAGCGTATCAACAGCCAGATTGCGATCATCACCAACCGAAAATTCCTTAACTTTCTCAATAAGATCGAGTTTCAGCTTCATATTTTCTTCCTCGTGGCCGGAAACATTTTTGAAATACTCCGATTTGGTTGAAAAGAATTCATCACAGGCAGCCCTGAAACGTTTCCATATACGGTCACTTTGTTTTCGCGGTACAGGACCTACCTTCTTCCATTCATTCTGCAGGTTGATCAGTTCACGGCTGGTATTTTTCCAATCGGTACTGTTGCGCAATGCTTCAGCCTGAACGCACAAATCGAGTTTCAGGTTAAAGTTGTCCATCTGCTGTTCTTTCAGCTTGTTGAAATACTCCTTTTTGGCATTAAAAAAGCCATCGAGCGAAGTTTTGAACCTTGCCCAAATCTCATTGTTCTGTTTCTTGGGTGCTGGTCCAATGGTCTTCCATATCTTCAGCAGTTCAGTGAACTGAGATGTAACATCCTGCCATGCTTTTATCGAATCGTTTTCGGTAGCCATTAGCTGTTCGGCCTTTTCACACAGGATCACTTTAGCCGTGAGGTTTTGTTCAAGGCTTTCCTGCATTTCATTGTAATACTCACGTCGGCGATCATTTATTTTCTCGGTGGCACTGCGAAAACGATCCCACAGATCATCTTTTTTATCCTGTGGAACCGGGCCAATTTCTTTCCACTCTTCATGGTATTGCTGGAGGTTCTTAAAGGACTTGATAATAGAAGATTCGAGCAACAGTTCTTCGGCTTTTTCACACAGGTGAACCTTGGCTTCCAGGTTTTTCTTCAGGTCAAGATCCTTCAGCTCTTTGTTTATTTTAACCTTATCAAAGAATTTTTCTACGAGAAAATGGTAATTCTGCCACAGGTTATTGATATCACCCTTTGGAACCATACCAATGGTTTTCCAGCTTTCCTGCAGTATTTTAAACTCATCGTAGGTTTTCTTAAGGGTCTCTTCTGAATTGATGAGTATTTTAAGTTCATCAAGAATCTGGTTTTTAGCTTCCAGGTTTTTTATCTTAAGCTTTTCCTGCTCCTCGATGTATTTTCCTTTATTCTGCTTGTATATATTAAAGGCAGCTTTAAACCTTTCTTCGATGGCATCATCCTGCAGTGGTTGTGCCTCGGCTGCTGTTTCGGCATCAGTATCATCGGTGACCTCTGCCAGCTTCTGATAAAGCTCCTGTTTAAATTCCTTATTCAATTTGAGAAATGCAAGGCGAATAAGTCCAACAGCCGTTTTAATTGTATTAACATTGCTATCCTTAACCAATTCTTCAAGTTTCTCAACCAAGTGCTCCCGATCAAGGTCTTCAAACAGTGGATTGGCCTCTACCTCGTGCTCGTGGGCTTCAATTTCATCTACCTCGTCTTCATCGGCAACATCTTCAGATACCAGGAGTGTCTCTCCCTCTGCAGGTACAACAGTTTCATCCATTACCTCTTCAGCCGCCGGTGCAATTTCTTCAACGACAACAGCCGGTTCGGCAACAGATTCATCAACGACTGCCGGCATTTCATCCGCAACAGGCACAATGGATTCTACCTGTTCATCTTCAATAGCAGGTTCAATTTCTTCGGCAGCAACTGCCGGTTCGGCAACAGATTCATCAACGAATGCCGGCATTTCTTCCACGACAGGCGCAATGGATTCTACCTGTTCATCTTCCATTGCAGGTTTAATTTCTTCGGCAGCAACTGCCGGTTCGGCAACAGGTTCATCAGCCATTGCCGGCTGTTCTTCCACCTCAGGAGAAACAGTTTCAACCAGCTCCGGCTCAACTGATGCAGCAACCTTTTCAGCAATTATTTCCGGTTCTTCTACGGGAATTTGCTCAGACGGCTCTGTTACTTCAGCAACTTCAGTCTCTTCTGCTGTCAATTCCTTAGCCGGTATTGAAACCTCATCATCCGTTGATTCTGTATCAAGAACAAGTAGAGTTTCAATCTGTTCTTCATTCGCTTCTGCACGAAGCTCCGCACCAGTATCTTCAGTTGATACTTCAACCTGATCCTCAGTGTTTTCAACAATTTCAACCGTTTCTTCAACGGGAAGGGAATTCGCCTCCTGATCAGGATTTACATTCTCAGGATTTTGATTGGATTGATCTTTCGTTTCCATCGGGGATTCAAATGAATGATTAATAATAGATTGAGCAAGCATTCCTTCCATGCCTGGACTTAAGTCCACTTCCGGTTAATTCATTGTAAATAAGAGATTTTCCGGTAAAGGCCATTCGGCCGGTAACAAGGGAGGCGGGATTTAAACTGTTTATTTCTCAGTTATTTAGGTTCGCAATGATTTTAGAGAGGCAAAGGTAATAATTATTTTTTGTAACGAAGCATCTTTTCAGCCATTTTGGAAACAATAATTGCGGCTCTATTGTCTTTGTTTTTCAGAGAGGCCTCTTATTGAAAATCAGGTATCCGAATTTCACGAAGAATGACCACGGTTCGTTTTCCCCACTAAAATAATTGAGGCTTAAACTCATAGGCCCCACCGGACTGAAGTAAACAGCCGCAGCAGAAGCCATCGGAAATACTTTTATTTCAGAAGCGGTCCTGGCTAGCCTTGTTATGGGTGTTTGCTCGATTCCACGGGTAGGAATAAAAAGATAACCTTCAATCCGGCCTTCGAGATTTTTTCTGATCGTGTATAGGTTCTTCGACCCAATTGCAAGAAACTTGTTTGCTCTGTATTGTGGCATGAATCGGATACGGCTTTCGGGAATTGGCTGAAATGCATTAGCCGAAAGGATGCTGGAGGAGTAATTGCTAAAATAATTCTGCGTTGAATAATGAGCCTGGCCATATATTCCAAACTTAAATCTGCCTGATCTTGCAAAGTAATTCTCGTAAACAACCTGAGCCTGCAACCATGAATGCCTGTTATCCAGTTCCTTATCAATAAGTGAAGTGCTTCCCGGACGATAGTTTTCACGACCAAAAACCATATAAGTTTCAAATGCAAAACGGGCTCCACTGCTGGGGTATTCTTTCCGGTTCAGATTGTTGAATTCGAGTAAAAATCCAGGCGAATAGAACTGGAAAATTGTCCTCTCAAGGGTGTCGGTCCGGGAATAAACATTCGTCTGATAATATTCGTCCCGGTTAGTCCCCACCTGAAATTCAAATGCCAGAACTCCGTCGTTGGTCACTGGAAATCCAGTCGTAAGAGATAAAAAATTGTCCCGTTCGATAAGGAAAAACGGGTCTTCATCCTCAAAAAAGTAGGTATTCGTTTTAAAGTAGTTAAACTTATTAAAAGTAAACTGCGACCTGATAAAAAATGGGACCTGATTGGGAAAATCGATGCGGCCTTCGATCATACCCGAATTATAAAACCTTCCGAAATAAGAGTTGGCTTGTAATCGCAATGAATTCCTGCTCCAACTGTTATATTGTACTTTTAGAAACAATTCGTTGACTGCGCTCGAGGTTACAGCTCCCCCAACGGAGGTCAGCAATTGATTCTGGCTGCTGATCTCAAGCATGAGATCATAAAAGCCTGATTCTTTGCTGTATTTTAACCGGGGGTATATATGTTCTATTTTTTCTTCCGAAATCAGTTTGAAATACTCAGGTTCAATCATATCCAGGCTTAAATTGCCAACGGTATTGTTTTTCCCTGAATTTGCTTTAACAAATGTGTTCTTACGAAGAATCCGGTTCACGTTCTCGAACTGTCCGCTTTTCAAGCCAGTGACGTGAAAATTTCCAATCAGGAGAGGAGGTTTTTTTGATTTGAAAGCCGCGCGTTTAGCATCAACTTCAGCCTGAGTCACTCTTCCAACAATGAAAGACCTTATCTCAGGTATTGCCCGCATGGTCGCTGAATAGCCACTATCGATAAATTCCCTGGAATTACTGAAATCTATCACATTAACTTTTTTCAGGGTTGGTTTGATCAACACCCCATTCTCGCACATTACAGAAAACTCACTCTTCAGCATAAGCATATTCTGAAGCTGCGAGATTATATTATCTGCTTCTGGTTCTGCATAATTGGCTGAAGTCTGGCTTCCAATGATGATGTCGGGAAAAAAATCTTCAAGCATGACATCCGAAGGAAAATTGTTATACATTCCCCCGTCAAAAAGCAGTCTTCCATCAATCCGTATCGGTTTAAAGTAGAATGGGAAAGTCATGGATGCCCGGATTGAGCTACCTAAATCACCTTTATACAATTTAACAGATTCAGTAAGAGCAATATCCGATGCCATACATCGGAAAGGAACCATAAGACTGTCAAAATTATAGTTGGCAGCAGCACTGGCACCTGCAAAGATTTTCATAAAAACAAAATCCATCAACACCGGTGATACAATATTCGAAGGTAAACTGGGGGTAAGTAGGGAATCAACCCTAAAACTGAAATCGGCCCATGAAGCATCCTGCCGGGGTTTCTTGTAAAAATAGGAATACTTTTCGTCTATCTTGCCTGAAACCCAATAGTCAAACTCTGTTGAAGTCAGCAAGGCTTCCATTTCGTCAGGCGAATATCCTGAAGCATATAAACCTCCAATAATAGCACCCATGGAAGTCCCGGTAATGTAATCAATCGGAATACCCTCCTCTTCCAGCGCTCTTATAACACCGATGTGTGCAACTCCTTTAGCCCCTCCGCCGCTGAGCACCAGACCTACTTTCTGGCCATTTGCTGAAAGCGTGAATACTAACCATGCCAAAAATGTAAAAAGAAAGTGTAATATATTCATTTTCATTGTTTTACCTGAATTATTATATCCATTTTCAGGTAGTGTAAAGATAAAAAAAGCAGCGATGTAAGCATCCAGAACATCGCTGCCTTTATATAAAATGCTAATATCACCGGTTAATTATCTCATTTAATGTAATTTGGAGTCCCGATCCCGTACGTACATGATCGGGATGGTGTTTTGGTGCCAAAATTATATTCAACTTTTACCGGACAACAGTGAAAATATTTCTTAAATAATAGCCAGCCCTTGATCCAGGTCGCTAATAAGGTCTTCAACATCCTCAATACCAACAGAATACCTGACAAGCCCTTCTGTAATCCCGGCTTTTTGCTTGGCTTCAGCAGACACTTTGGAATGAGTCATAGATGCCGGATGCTGGATAAGGGTTTCAACACCTCCCAATGAAACGGCCAGAATAGCAACTTTCACATTGTCCATCAGTACTTTACCCGCTTTCAATCCACCTTTCAGTTCAAAACTAATCATTGCTCCAAACCCATCCATCTGTTTCCTGGCAAGTTCGTGCTGAGGATGCGATTTGAGACCGGGATACATGACCCACTCAACTTTAGGATGACTTTCAAGGTAAGCAGCTATCTTCATGGCGCTTTCCTGGGCCCGCTCAACCCTGATACCAAGTGTTTTAATGCCGCGGATTACCATATAGGCCTGATGTGGATCCATGTTACAACCCAATGCTACCATCATGCTTCTGAGCTTGTTACCCAGTTTATCGTCTTTCGTTACAATCATCCCGGCAACAATATCTGCATGTCCGTTCAGGAATTTTGTCATTGAATGAAAAACCACATCGGCACCAAACTCAAGCGGGCGCTGAAGGTAAGGGCTGCTGAAGGTATTGTCAACGACCAATACCATTTTATGATCATGGGCCAGTTTTGCACATGCAGCAAGGTCGGTAATGTCCATGGTAGGGTTTGCCGGCGTCTCAACATACAACATTTTAGTGTTTGGCCTGATGGCTGCCTTAATCTCATCTATGTTGGCGGTATTTACATAAGAGGATTCAACCCCAAACCTCGACCAGTGCTGTTCCATCACGACCCTCGATGGCCCATAAACCGCGGCAGAACTTACAATATGGTCGCCTTTTGACAAGAGGGCCATGTAAATTGTATTCACCGCAGCCATACCCGAAGAGGTTGCTATTCCTTTTGACCCTGATTCCAGGTCGGCCACCAGTGTTTCAAGCGCGTGAATGGTTGGATTGCCAATCCGGGTATAGATATAACCATCCTCTTCGCCCGAAAAACATTTAGCGCCATGATCGGCGCTTTCAAAAATAAAAGTCGAAGTCTGATAAATGGGAACTGTGGCACTGCCCAGTGGGTTCTCAAACTCACCGCTGTGAATCAGACGGGAGTTAATCCCAAGCTTTTTTTCGTGTTTCATTGATCCTTGATTTTTTTATGGATAATCTGTTTCAAGCAATTATACTTTAAAGTGATTTATTAATTTTTATTTCAACCCAAATTGAGCGATTTGAAGAAGAAAATCGCTCAATCGATAAGGAAATTGTAAGCAATTCACTGATAATCATTTTCAGGGTTCAACAATTTCCAAATCGGGGTTTACCTTAGTGCTGCACTCCAATCGCTCAACTTAGGTTCAAACCGATTGCCTGTTTTATCGGTGAGAAATGCAATATGATTTAACAATCCGGTATTGCTGTTCATGCGTATGCATTATTTAACAGCAGGTCCCAACGGATGATATTCGCGGATCATACCTGAGCCGCAATAAGTACAGACCAGTGAACGGCACGGAACACCTGCCTGATGCGAAACCATGAGGCTGCAGCGCGGGCAGACACAATAACCTGTCTGATGAACGGCCGGGCGTGGCAACAGATCGCTGTGCGGGCCCTGGACCCGACGGCTCACATCAACAATATTTGAGTTGCGGCAAACGGGGCATTCACTAACCTTACTCTGATTTTCGGGCAGGCAGAATGCTGTGTTACAGGCATTGCATTTAAACCACCGTTCATGAAATGAAACATTTCCGCCTTCTATAACAATCGATAGTCCCTCGACCATCGCCTTTGCAAGCTTTTGTCTGGCCTGATCGTAAATTCTTGAATAGGTCGGCCTCGACACTTCCATCAGGTCAGCAGCATCCTGTTGCGGAATCCTCTCATAATCCGACAAACGCAGTGTTTCATATTCTTCATACAGAAGTGTTATGCTACCATTGGAACCAGAAGAAATCCCAAATGGTGCAAATCCGGATGCAATGGGTGGGCGGTGAATACGTCTGCTTCTTTTTGGTCGGGGCATTGCTTTAGTTTGTTATGTCTGCAAAATTATGAACATTTGTTCAAATACTCCTTGCAGTTTACTTAGTCTTTTTGAGGCCGAAAGGTAAACTATCAAAAATCGTCTGTGGGCGTTTCTTTTTAAAGATACCTTCATTAATTGCTTTTATATCTTCGATCGTATAAAAAGCATTGGGGTTAAAGCGATTGATAATAGAAACAACATGCTCAGCATCTTTTCGCTTAATTATCGTAAAAACGATATTTACTTTTCCTTTGGCACCTTCCGCTTCTACTGAAGTTACACCGTAATTACTTTCCCTTAGATAGGCAATCAGATCTGTTGTGTCCATTTTGGGAATAATCCTTACCAGAACGTTTCCAATGGATAATTTTTCTTCTAATACCATGCCGATGTAATTGCCCATGGCAAAACCGCCACCGTATGCAACATAGCAAAGAATATTGTCAAGGTGCTTCATAATCTGACCAACAGCAATCAACCATATAATTACCTCGAAGAATCCGAGGAAGGGAGCCAACCGTTTTTGTCCTTTTGACAAAAAAATGAGCCTGAGCGTACCGATTGTTTGATCGCTTATGCGGGCGAGAAAAATGAGCAATGGCAAAACTACCCATGTGAAAATCGCTGAATCCGGAACAAATAGTGATGAGAAATCCATATTAATTTGTTTTTGAAGGCTCTGCAAAGGTACTTAAAAGTGCTGTTAAGATAAGGAACTTACAAGATCAAAGGATTGGTTTAATCAATATCATGAAAACTTATTGTACCTGTGTTCATAAATTTAAGATCAAATTTCCCGTTTATCCGTTTTGTTCTGTATATTTGATCTGTTCACAGTATATCCCAAATTGAGCGATTTGAAAAAGAATATCGCTCAATCGATAAGGAAATTGTAAGCAATTCACTAAAAAAATCACAGTTCTGGTGAAATGCAACAATTTCCATATCGGGGTTTACCTAAATAAAGCGCTTTTTCGCTTTGCTCAAATCGCTCAACTTAGGTGTAAATTAATCTTAGAAATCCCATTATGGAAACACCCGAAAACACCCCCACACCTGTCGTTACGATTGGTGAATGGATTATAACCATGCTGGTTTCAGTCATACCTCTGGTTAACATCATCATGTTTTTTGTCTGGTCTTTTGCTCGTGGGACCAACCCGAACAAAGCCAACTGGGCAAAAGCAATGCTGATCTGGATAGCCATTTCAATTGTACTTTGGGGTGCCCTTTTCTTCATCTTCGGATCGGCATTTCTCGGATTGTTGGAATCAGGGCCCGATTATATTGATGAACCGGGTTATTAGCCCTGAACACAAGTTTTATTAACCCGAAGTTTATGATTTTTATCATATGCCTTGAAAGGTTAAGGTTAAGTCTCTTACGGGTTAAATCCTGTGTTTCTAATATCAACCTAATTATTGTCTAATCTTCATTTGCGACTTTTCGGAGCAGGCTCAATATCAACCTTTTGAATTACGAATGACGAATAACGAATGACGAATAACCTTCTAAGTAGATTTGTTTTTCAGAAATGTTGAAACCAATTTCTACGAATAAGACTATCAATCTCAGCCTATTGTCACCAGGAGTTCCGCAAACGCGTAAAAGGGTAAACCTCAGCCTCAACCTCAACCTCAACCTTAACCTCAACCTCAACTTCAACTTCAATTCACTTACACAAATTCCAAACCACTCTTCCCGGCGAGGATAACTTATTACCTATGTCAGACATTTCAAAGCTCTTAAGTAGGATTTTCAGGTCACAATTTATCTTCCTTTTGATTGTTTTCGTGCTTCAGGGCAGCATTTCCATTGCTCAACAAAAAACTGTTTCATTTTACAACGATCCCGGTTCAGTTTTTGAGAACAAGGTCATCAGGCTGAAACATCTTGAAGCCTGGATTGCGCCTGACACATTATCAGGAACTGTAAAAGGAATAGCCATCTTCGATTTTAGTCCGCTGCGTCCATTCTTCGATTCCATAGTATTGTATGCCCCGGGCATCAGGCCTGAAAATGTAAAAATTAACGAAACAAATGTCCTGTTTTCTACTTCCGGCGACAAACTTATTATCAAGGGACTTCCGGCCAGTTGGCCAAAAACCGGGAATCAGCTTGAGATAAACTATCATTCAACCGGCCCTTACGAACCTTACTTTATCGGATGGAACGATTCAACCGGCAGAATGCGCAGGCAAATCTGGGCACACAGGCCCTCCGGCTGGATTCCCTTCCAGAACGACCGATTAACCATGGATTTGCACATAACTTTCAGTAGTAAATACCAGGTGTATTCCAACGGGACCAGGGTTTCAATTAAGGAGAACCCTGATTTGACCAAAACCTGGCACTACCGGATGGACAAGCCCCATCCTTTCTTCTCAACAGCCCTTGTCATCGGGAAATACAGTTTCAAAGAGATGCAAACCTCATCAGGTATTCCCCTCGAATACTGGTATTACCCCGACCTTGAAGATCATTTTGAACCAACCTACAGGTATTCGCTCGAAATGTTTGAATTCCTTGAAAAAGAGCTTGGAGTGCCATACCCCTGGGACCTTTACAGGCAGGCGCCCGTTGCCGATTACCTTTACGGGGCAATGGAAACCACGACTGCCACAATTTTTGGCGACTATATGCAGATTGATGATCGTGGCTGGTGGGGACGCAACTATGTTAATGTGAATGCTCATGAGCTAACCCATCAATGGTTTGGCAACTATATCGCGCATGAACCGGCTTCGGATGTGTGGCTCACCGAAAGTCTGGCTACCTACTATGCCAAGCTTTTGGAGAAAAGCATTTACGGGGATGACTTTTATGAAAAGGAAAAGCTTTCAGAACAGCTAAAAGCATTAACCCAGGCCGAAAAAGATGACTACCCGCTGGCACATTCACGGGCTGGTTCTTTCCGGTGGTATCAGAAGGGTTCACTGGTGCTTGATATGCTGCGCGACGAAATGGGCGATTCCCTTTTCCGGAAAGCCATGACGCATTACCTTACAAAGTTTGCTTTCGCAGAGGCTTCATCACACGATTTTATAAAAGCTTTTTATGAAGTCACCGGCATGCCGCTCAACTGGTTTTTCGATCAATGGTTATTCCATGGTGGTGAACCCCATTTTGATGTAAGTTTTAAATACAATCACAACGCGAAGCAACCTGCCACCGCACTATCTATTAAGCAAATACAGCCACTGACTGCAACTTCAGGACTTTTCAGGGTTACAACAGGTATCTCCGTTGGTTATAAAAATGGCAGTAGTTCAAATCATAAAATCACAATAACAGGGAAGGATTCTACTTTTTTGCTACCTAACGAAACCAGCCAACCAGTGGAATATCTGATTTTTGATCCGGGTAACCGGATCCTGAAAAAACTCACGTTTAACCGAAGTTATGAGCAACTTGCCGCAGCAGCAATTAGGGCGTCACTGGTAATTGACCGGTACGAAGCACTGCTTGCAATGCGTCATTTACCTGTTGATAGTAAGCGGGAAACGTTATTAAAGTGTGTCGGTCTTTCAGAAAATGAACTTATTTACACAGAAATATTGACTCAGCTTAAATCCGATACCAGCGCATTGGCAAGGAGGCTGTTTCATGGCGCACTCAGGCATCCCGACGCATTGATACGGCGTGCTGCCATCACAAATTTTACACCCCTTTCAGCTTCCGATACCAGCCAATTGGTTTTCCTGTTATCTGATCCGGATTACATCAATCTGGAACTCGGCTTACGGAAACTTTGCGCATTTATGCCGGGAAAATCCCATTATTGGCTGAATTTGACCGCTTTAGAAACCGGATGGCGGGGTCGCAACATCAGAATTGCCTGGCTTGAGATTGCGATTAAACAAGGTGACAGGTTAAAACTGGAAGAATTATTGGATTATGCTTCGTCGGCTTATGAATTCGAAACGCGGATCAATGCAATTAAAGCATTGCAAAACCTGGATTACATCGACCGTAAATACGCCATTTACCTGATCAGGGCTGCACGTCATTGGAACCCGAAACTTTCGCAGCCGGCCCGTGAAACGCTGAATAAGTATTATTCTGAAAGTATGAGCAGAAGATTAATTGAGGAGGGGATGGTAATTGAAAAAACCAACACCAACGAAATTGGGATTGTTACCGGCAAAAAATAAAATTGCCGGCTTCCAGTCATCTGCTGAAACCCGGCAATTTCTTTTCGTGGTTTAATTTATGCCTGTGCAGTTGGTGCACCAAGACTAAACGGGGTATTGGTATCGCTTTCCTTAATATTTCCGTGAATGGCTTCAAACTTGCCGATGTTTTCACGAAGGGCGCCCATCAATCGTTTGGCGTGTTGAGGCGTCAGGATAATCCTTGATTTTACTTTGGCTTTGGGCACGCCAGGCATCATCTTCACAAAATCAATAATAAACTCAGCATTCGAATGGGTAATAATGGCGAGGTTTGAATAAATGCCTTCGGCCATTTCGTCGCTTAACTCAATATTGATCTGATTCTGTTTGGTATCATTCATAGTATTGGATTTTTGCATTCGTTGAGTCAAAAAAAAGAGCGACCGGCAGAAATTGCACCTGTCGCTCTTTTGGTATCTGTTTTAATCTTCTAAAACATCGGCTTTTGAGGCCATTAGTTTTTCGTATTCATCGCGTGAACCAACAATCAGGTCATCGTATTCGCGGAGACCGGTACCGGCAGGTATCAGGTGCCCAACAATTACGTTTTCCTTCAATCCGAGAAGATCATCGTTTTTGGCGTTGATGGCAGCCACGGTGAGTACCTTGGTTGTTTCCTGGAACGAAGCAGCAGATATGAAGCTCTTGGTTTGCAGTGATGCCCTGGTAATACCCTGCAGCACCTGCTTGGCAGTTGCAGGCTGGGCATCGCGCGATTCGATCAGCTTCTTGTCGCGGCGTTTCAGCAATGAGTTCTCATCGCGGAGTTTACGCGCCGTAACAATCTGGCCGGGCTTTAGGTTGGGTGAGTCACCCGGGTTGATAACAACCTTCTTGCCAAAAATCCAGTCATTCTCATCGTGGAAGTCGATCTTGTTAACCAACTCACCTTCAAGGAATTTGGTATCACCCGGATCGGCAACATCAACCTTGCGCATCATTTGCCTTACTATGACTTCGTAATGCTTATCGTTGATCTTAACACCCTGCAGACGGTAAACCTCCTGAATTTCGTTCACGATATACTCCTGAACCTTCATCGGTCCTTTGATCGCAAGAATGTCGCTTGGGGTCATGGCACCTTCCGAAAGCGGGGTACCAGCCTTTACATAATCATTCTCCTGAGCAAGGATCTGTTTTGAAGTCGGGATCAGATAACTCTTCTCTTCGCCGGTCTTTGAAGTGATGATAACTTCGCGGTTACCACGTTTCAACTTTTTACCAAACGAAACAACACCATCAATTTCAGCAACAATTGCGGGATCGGATGGGTTACGGGCTTCAAAGAGTTCGGTTACACGTGGCAGACCTCCGGTGATGTCACCTGATTTACCAATAGCGCGTGGAATTTTAACCAGGATCTCCCCGGCTTTGATTTTCTTGTTTTCTTCCACAATAATGTGTGAACCAACAGGAATATCATAAACCCTGAGATCCGAATTATCCGTTCCGATAATCCTGATGCTTGGATTCTTGGCTTTCTGGCGTGATTCAATAATTACTTTATCATGGTAACCGGTTTGTTCATCAGATTCAACCCTGAAGGTTGTTCCTTCAATAATATTGTCAAAGACAACTTTTCCGGAAACTTCAGACAAGATCACAGCATTGTAAGGATCCCAGTCGCTGATCAGCAAACCTTTTTTAATTTCATCGCTCTGACGGGCATACAGATTTGCACCATAAGGAATATGTGCAGAAGCCAGAACAATACCGGTCTTCTTGTCAACAATCCGCATTTCAGCCGAACGTCCGATAACGATATCGTATTTCTTTCCTTCAGCATTCTCATACTCAACATACCTTAACTCATCAATTTCGAGTATCCCATCGTATTTGGCTTCAATGCGCGAGGACACGGAAATGTTGGAAGCAGTACCCCCAACGTGGAATGTACGAAGGGTAAGCTGGGTACCAGGTTCTCCGATTGACTGGGCTGCAATAACACCCACAGCTTCTCCTTTCTGAACCATTTGTCCCGAAGCCAGGTTTCGGCCATAACATTTAGCACAAACACCTTTCTTCGATTCGCAGGTGAGCACCGAGCGTATTTCAACGGCTTCAATCGGTGATCCGTCAATGATACGTGAAACATTTTCAACAAGTTCCTCACCGGCACTTACAATAAGCTCTCCGGTTTGCGGATGATAGATATCGTGAAGGGACACCCGGCCAAGTATGCGGTCGTAAAGTGTTTCCACGACTTCTTCATTTTTCTTAAGTGCAGTCGTAGTCAGTCCGCGCAAAGTACCACAGTCAGGCTGGGTTATTACCACATCCTGGGCAACATCCACAAGCCTACGGGTAAGATAACCGGCGTCAGCAGTTTTCAGCGCGGTATCGGCAAGACCTTTACGTGCACCGTGGGTTGAAATAAAGTACTCAAGTACCGACAATCCTTCTTTAAAGTTGGAAAGAATCGGATTTTCAATAATTTCAC
This sequence comes from Bacteroidales bacterium, assembly GCA_038325075.1. Taxonomy (GTDB): domain Bacteria; phylum Bacteroidota; class Bacteroidia; order Bacteroidales; family Lentimicrobiaceae; genus Lentimicrobium. The sequence continues at coordinate 13,988 of JBBQIQ010000064.1, forward strand.
CACCGGTAGCACCCGATTTCTGAGGTTTGGCCATCAGACCCCTCATGCCTGACAACTGACGGATCTGCTCCTTCGAACCACGGGCACCTGAATCCAGCATCATATATACCGGATTGAAACCCTGATGGTCCTTTGCGAGGTTTTCCATAAGCGTGTAGGTCAGTCGCGAATTGGTATGTGTCCAGATATCGATAATCTGATTATACCTTTCATTGTTGGTAATGAAACCCATATTGTAGTTATTCATTACCTCTTCAACTTCTTCATTGGCCTGACCAACAAGTTCTTCTTTAACATCAGGCACAATAACATCGCTGAGCGTAAACGACAAGCCTCCCCTGAAAGCCATGTTATATCCCAGGTCCTTGATATCATCGAGGAACCTGGCTGTTTTAGCAGTACCTGTTTTCTTCAGCACATCGCCGATAATATCCCTCAGGGCTTTCTTTGTAAGAAGTTGATTAATATAACCAAACTCAACCGGAACAACCTGATTGAAGAGCACACGCCCTGTGGTGGTTCCAATCAGTTTATGAGAAGCCGATTTATCATCGGGATTTCCGATCTTCACTTTAATATGGGCATGCAGATCAACAACTTTCTCATTGTAGGCGATAATCACTTCCTCTGGAGAGTAAAATATCATATCCTCACCCTTAACAGGGTTTTCAGGGATTGACCGGCGTTCTTTGGTCATGTAATAAAGACCAAGTACCATGTCCTGTGAAGGAACCGTTATAGGAGCCCCGTTTGCAGGATTCAGAATGTTGTGCGATGCAAGCATAAGCAACTGGGCTTCCAGAATAGCAGCATTGCCTAATGGCACATGCACAGCCATCTGGTCACCGTCGAAGTCGGCATTAAAAGCCGTACAAACCAGTGGATGCAACTGAATAGCCTTACCTTCAATGAGCTTTGGCTGAAAAGCCTGAATACCTAACCTGTGAAGGGTTGGAGCACGATTGAGCATCACCGGATGTCCCTTAAGAATACTTTCCAGAATATCCCAAACGACCGGGTCTTTTCTGTCAACAATCTTCTTTGCAGATTTTACAGTCTTTACGATGCCCCTTTCGAGCATTTTGCGGATGATAAATGGCTTGAATAACTCTGAAGCCATGTCTTTGGGTATTCCGCATTCGTTCAACTTGAGTTCCGGACCAACCACAATTACAGAACGGCCTGAATAATCGACACGTTTACCAAGCAGGTTTTGACGGAAGCGGCCTTGTTTCCCTTTCAAACTGTCGCTCAATGATTTAAGAGCCCTGTTTGATTCAGTTTTTACAGAATTGGCTTTACGGGAATTATCGAACAAAGAGTCAACAGCTTCCTGAAGCATACGCTTTTCGTTGCGCATGATTACATCGGGGGCTTTAATCTCAATTAGCCTCTTCAGGCGGTTGTTACGTATGATCACCCTGCGGTATAGGTCGTTGAGGTCACTGGTTGCAAAACGTCCGCCATCCAAAGGCACTAAAGGCCTGAGTTCGGGGGGAATAACCGGTACCACCTTCACGATCATCCATTCAGGACGGTTCTCAATGCGTGACTGTGCATCACGGAATGCTTCGAACACCTGCAGGCGCTTCAAGGCATCTGCTTTTCGTTGCTGCGATGTTTCAGTATTGGCTTTGTGCCTTAAATCAAACGATTCATGATCAAGGTCAAGTCCCCTAAGCAGATCAAACAAGGCTTCAGCGCCCATTTTGGCCACAAATTTATTCGGGTCGCTGTCGTCGAGATACTGATTGTCTTTTGGAAGAGCATCAAGAACTTCGAAATATTGCTCTTCGGTAAGCAGCGCCAGCTTCTCTATTTTGACATCCTCTTTCAGCATTACGCCATCCATAATACCTGCCTGAACAACAGCATAACGCTCGTAGTAAATGATCGAGTCAAGCCTTTTGGTATTAAGGTTGAGCAGTGCGCCGATTTTATTTGGTAATGATCTGAAAAACCAGATGTGGGCAACGGGAACCACAAGCTGAATGTGGCCCATTCTCTCGCGCCGTACTTTTTTCTCTGTAACCTCTACACCGCAGCGGTCACAAACAATACCCTTGTACCGGATTCTTTTATATTTTCCGCAATGACATTCCCAGTCTTTTACCGGGCCGAAGATACGCTCACAAAACAATCCGTCCCTCTCAGGCTTGTAGGTACGGTAATTGATTGTTTCGGGCTTTAGTACTTCTCCGCTCGATCGCTCGAGGATGGCCTCGGGTGAAGCAAGACTAATGGTAATACTTGAAAAATTGCTGGAAATTGTGCTGTCTTTTCTGAAAGCCATATTTTGTTGAATAAAGATTTAATGAAGACTCTGAAATACCGGTTAAACCTACCAACCGGTAAAACACAAAATGTTTTAACCGGCAGGTAGGTTCCCGTTATTTTTAATCGAAGGAAATGTTCAGGCCAAGGCCTCTGAGTTCGTGAACCAGCACGTTGAATGATTCCGGAATACCGGGGATAGGCATATTTTCGCCTTTAACAATGGCTTCATAAGCTTTAGCCCTGCCCATAACGTCGTCTGATTTAACAGTGAGCACTTCCTGCAGGATGTGTGATGCACCAAAGGCTTCGAGCGCCCAGACTTCCATTTCACCGAAACGCTGGCCCCCGAATTGTGCTTTTCCACCGAGTGGTTGCTGCGTAATGAGCGAATAAGGTCCAATAGAACGGGCATGCATTTTATCATCCACCATGTGATGAAGTTTCAGCATGTAAATATATCCTACTGTTGCGGGTTGGTCGAACCGTTCACCGGTACCTCCGTCATGCAGGTAAGTACGTCCGTTCTCGGGCAACCCTGCCTTAACGAGATATTCATTTATTTTATCATTGGGCGCACCGTCGAAGATTGGCGTAGAGAAATATAATCCAAGCTTCTTGCCGGCCCATGCGAGAACAGTTTCATATATCTGTCCAAGGTTCATACGCGAAGGCACACCCAGCGGATTGAGCACGATATCGACCGGGGTTCCGTCTGCCAGGAATGGCATATCTTCCTCACGGACAATTCTTGCAACAATACCCTTGTTACCATGTCGCCCTGCCATTTTATCACCGACTTTCAGTTTGCGCTTTTTGGCTACATAAACCTTTGCCATCTGAACGATGCCATTCGGCAGGTCGTCACCAACGGTTGCGACAAACTTTTTACGGTTGTAAATACCAAGTATTTCCTTGTATTTGATAATGTAGTTGTTGATCAGAGATTTAACCAGATCGTTAACATCCTTGTCTGTCGTCCACTTACCTGGCATAACATTCAGGTAATCAATCCCCATGAGCATTTTTTGAGTAAACTTAACTTTTTTGGGGACGATTTCCTCTTTAAAGTTATTGTAAACGCCCTGAGATGTTTTTCCTGAAACCAGAATGGTAAGTTTGTCAACTAATTTGGTTTTGAGCTCTTGTGAATTTTTAGCGAATTCATCATCAAGAACCTTCACCATATCCTTCTCTTTTGCTTTAACCTTCCGGTCTTTGATCATGCGCGAGAAAAGTTTTTTATCAACAACCACACCTTTCATGGATGGCGGTGCCTTAAGGGAAGCGTCTTTCACGTCACCAGCCTTGTCGCCGAAAATAGCCCTGAGCAGTTTCTCTTCGGGAGTCGGGTCACTTTCACCTTTCGGGGTAATTTTCCCGATAAGGATGTCTCCTTCATTGACTTCAGCACCTATACGGATCAGCCCGTTTTCATCCAGGTCTTTCGTGGCTTCGATACTAACATTCGGAATATCACTGGTAAGCTCTTCAACTCCGCGTTTTGTATCGCGAACTTCGAGCGTAAACTCTTCGATATGAATAGAGGTAAAAATATCCTCTTTAACAACCTTTTCGGAAATCACGATGGCATCCTCAAAGTTATAACCTTTCCAGGGCATGAAAGCAACCATCAGGTTGCGCCCCAATGCAAGGTCGCCAAGTTCGGTGCCGTAACCTTCGCAAAGCACCTGCCCCCTCTTTACCTTATCGCCCTTGCGGACAATCGGTCGAAGGTTCATACAGGTATTCTGGTTGGTGCGTGCAAATTTGGTAAGGGCATAGTGCTTCACATCATCATCGAAGCTAACCAGTTTCTCTTCTTCAAGCCGGATGTGACGGATTACAATTTCAGAAGCATCTACATATTCAACCAGCCCGTCACTTTCAGCAGTAACCAGCACGCGTGAGTCGAAAGCTACACTCTTCTCAATACCGGTGCCTACGATTGGCGCTTCCGGGTTGAGCAGCGGCACAGCCTGACGCATCATGTTTGATCCCATAAGTGCGCGGTTTGCATCGTCGTGCTCAAGAAACGGAATAAGTGAAGCAGCAATTGATGCAATCTGGTTCGGGGCAATGTCAATGAGGTCAACATTCTCTTTATCCACAATGGGATAATCGGCAAGATAACGCACTTTAATGCGATCGCTGATAAAATTACCATTGTTGTCGATCGGAGTTGTTGCCTGCGCTATAACCTTATTTTCTTCCTCTTCAGCACTCAGATAGACTGGTTCTTCATTCATATCTACACGGCCTTTGACCACCTTTTTGTATGGCGTTTCAATAAAGCCGAGACGGTTTATTTTTGCAAAAACGCACAAGGAAGAAATGAGACCGATGTTCGGGCCTTCAGGTGTTTCAATGGTACATAAGCGGCCATAATGGGTGTAATGGACGTCGCGGACTTCAAAACCTGCACGTTCGCGCGAAAGGCCACCAGGCCCCAGTGCTGAAACCCGGCGTTTGTGGGTAAGCTCAGCAAGCGGGTTGGTCTGATCCATGAACTGCGAAAGCGCATTGGTTCCGAAAAAGGAATTGATGACCGAAGAAAGAGTCTTTGCGTTGATCAGGTCCATCGGGGTGAAAACCTCGTTGTCGCGTACATTCATACGTTCTCTGATGGTACGGGCCATACGGGCCAATCCAACACCAAACTGGTTGTGCAACTGTTCTCCTACGGTACGCACCCTACGGTTACTCAGGTGGTCAATGTCGTCAACTTCAGTCCGCAGATTGATAAGTCCGATCAGGTATTTGATGATCGAAATAATATCCTGTTTGGTAAGAACCTTGGTATCCAGTGAGGTATCGAGGCTCAGTTTTTTATTAATCCTGTAACGTCCTACATCACCCAGGTCGTAACGCTTGTCTGAGAAGAACAGTTTATCAATGATACCACGGGCGGTTTCTTCATCGGGTGGTTCAGCATTTCGTAACTGCCTGTAAATGTATTCAACTGCTTCCTTTTCAGAGTTCGCGGTATCCTTCTGAAGGGTATTGAAAATAATCGAGTAATCAATGTTATCAGGATCATCGCGGTGCAGGAGTATCGTTTTTGCGCCGGATTCAACGACAAGGTCAATATGGTGGTTTTCAATAACTGTTTCGCGGTCGATAATAACCTCGGTACGTTCAATTGAAACAACCTCTCCGGTATCCTCATCCACAAAATCTTCAGTCCAGTTTTTCAACACCCTGGCTGCAAGTCTGCGCCCAACGACCTTCTTGATACCGGCTTTGGAAACTTTCACCTCTTCGGCCAGGTTGAATATTTCGAGAATGTCCTTATCTGTTTCGTACCCGATGGCACGAAGCAGTGTAGTAACTGGCAATTTCTTCTTTCGGTCGATGTAAGCATACATCACATTGTTGATGTCGGTGGTAAATTCCATCCACGATCCTTTGAACGGGATGATCCGGGCCGAGAACAACTGTGAACCATTGGCATGATAACTGGTGCCGAAAAATACGCCAGGTGAGCGGTGTAACTGTGAAACAACAACCCTTTCGGCACCGTTGACCACAAATGTACCTTTCGGGGTCATGTAAGGGATCATCCCCAGGTAAACATCCTGGATAATGGTCTCGAAATCTTCATGTTCCGGATCAGTACAATATAATTTTAATTTGGCTTTTAGCGGGACGCTATAGGTAAGCCCCCTTTCAATACATTCCTCTATCGAATAGCGCGGAGGATCAATAAAGTAATCGAGGAACTCGAGAACAAAATTGTTGCGCGCATCGGTGATAGGGAAGTTCTCGGCAAAAACCTTATACAAGCCTTCCGAAGCCCGGTTTTCCGGGTTAGTTTCTAATTGGAAAAAATCCTGAAATGACTTGATCTGTATATCAAGGAAATCAGGATATGCCGTTCTGATCTTGGAAGTTCCGAAACTAATACGTTCGATTGATTTTGAAGCCAAGGCTGTAAAATTTAAAGTAAATACTCAGTTATTTAAACAATTAAGCCCGATTAGATAACCGGGAACAGCAGATTCTGAGCCTATGCGTACGCAGAGGAACAGAATCTGCATGTATAATTGCAATAAAATCCCATCTACTTATTTTACTTCTACCTCTGCTCCGGCCTCTTCGAGTTGTTTTTTCAATGCTTCAGCTTCGTCTTTAGAAACGCCTTCTTTTATTGCTTTAGGAGCTGCGTCAACGAGTTCTTTGGCTTCTTTCAGGCCAAGGCTGGTAAGCTCTTTTACGAGTTTTACAACTGCAAGTTTAGCCTGACCGGCTGCCTTCAGAATAACGTCGAACTGGGTTTTTTCTTCAACTACTGCTGCCTCAACAGCACCACCACCTGCAACCATTACGGGAGCAGCAGCAGCTGGCTCAATTCCGTATTCGTCTTTTAGGATCTGGGCTAATTCGTTAACTTCTTTAACAGTCAGATTAACCAATTGTTCTGCAAAAGCTTTTAAGTCTGCCATTTTTATTGATGTTTAAATTGTTTTACAATGAAAGTTTTAAATCAGATTTTTATTCTCAATGCTCCATAATGAAGCTTATGCTTCCCTTTCTGACAGGGTTTTCAGAACACCGCTCAACTTGTGGCCACCAGACTGCAACGCTGAAATAACATTGTTTGCAGGTGACTTGAGTGCAAGAATAATCTCGCCGATGAGTTCGTTCTTTGTTTTGATGCTGATAAGTGCATCAAGGCTTTTATCTCCGACAAATGACATTTCTTCAACGTAAGCGCCTTTAAGAATAGGCCTGTCGCTGGTTTTGCGGAATTCCTTGATTAGCTTTGCAGGCTCGTTATTTACTTCCGACAACATAATGGAAGTAGCACCCTTGAGTGTTTCATAAAGCTCTGAAAAATCCTTTTCGGAACGTTCCATTGCTTTAAGCAACAATTTGTTCTTCACAACGATAAGTTTCACATTGCGTTTAAAACACAACCGCCTCAATTTGTTGGTTACTTCAACATTCAGATTGGAAATATCGGTTATATAGACAGTGTTACTGCTTTGCAGTTGTTCGGTCAGGGTGTCAATCAGTTGACTCTTTTCTTCTTTTCTCATGATAATTTTTCAGTTTTCGAGGAAAGTCCCACAGATTAACTTACGCAGTGATTGATTTTTGATCAACACGGATACCCGGACTCATAGTACTCGACATGAAAAGTGATTTCATATAAGTACCTTTAGCTGCTGTTGGTTTCAGTTTAACGATGGTTTGAAGCAACTCTCTTGCATTCTCGAGTAGTTTCACTTCGTCAAACGATGTTTTTCCAACGGCTGCATGAACGATTCCGAACTTATCAACCTTAAAATCGATTTTACCGGCTTTTGCCTCAGTAACCGCTTTCCCGACATCCATAGTAACAGTGCCGGTTTTTGGATTAGGCATAAGACCACGGGGACCCAATATCTTACCAAGAGCACCTACCTTAGGCATAATGCTGGGCATGGTAATTATTACATCTACATCGGTCCAGCCTTCTTTAATCTTCTGGATGTATTCATCCAGTCCGTAGTAATCAGCACCTGCGGCTTTGGCTTCTTCCTCCTTTTCGGGAGTGCAAAGAACCAATACCCTTAAGGTTTTGCCGGTACCATGAGGCAGC
>JBBQIQ010000065.1:0-21588 GCA_038325075.1 Bacteroidales bacterium
TTCATTTGTTTGGCAAGATCGGCCAAATCCTTTTCTGTACCAACAAATCCTGTAATGCGTGTTGCTTTCTTGCCACCCTTCAGCTTCTTATCGAGCATCACCCTGAGATCCTGTTGCTGTGGGGGCAACGTGGCCTTCTCCGCTGGTTGGCCAGTATTGTATTTAAAATCAGCATTGGTTGAATAAACAACGCCCTGTGGCCGGTTCTGATTTGAAAATTTTGCACGCATCTGAATTTATCTTTAAGGTATTACAATCTTCAGCGAAAGCGGATTCACCGTTATTTCAAGATCTTTGGTCAGCTTAACCGGCTCACCATCGATGTTGACCACCCGGTTTTTATTGCGGGTCAGTTTGATGTTGCGGGCCCTGATGATCTCAACGAAACCGGATGAATCAATCCGCCGGGCAAGCATCAGGCCGACCACCCGTGGTGCATACAGCAACGGAACTTTCTTCACGATGCAAACATCTACCAGACCGTCATCTATTTTCGCGTCGGGCGATATAATCGTGTTATAACCAAACTGGTTGGTATTGGCAAAACTCACAAACAAAGCCTGCCTTACAACCTGTTGGCCATCAATTTCCATCCGGTATCTGCGGGGACGATAGTATGTGTATTCGTTGGTCACAATCTTGAAATAAGAAAAGAACCCCCTGCGCGTAACCTGCGAAAAACGTTTTGCAACCAGGGCATCAAAACCAACGCCGGCAATGGAGACAAACAGATCTTCGTTAAGATTAACAGTATCAATCAGTTGGGTTTTACCCTGAGCGATAAGCTTTATACTCTGTTCAGTGTCAATGGGTATGCCCAAATGACGGGCCAGTCCGTTGCCGGAACCTGCCGGAACCACAGCCAACGTGGCATGGCTGCCGATCATCCCCTTCACCACCTGGTTTAAGGTTCCATCGCCACCAACTGCCACAATAATATCAACACCTTCATTGGCGGCAGTGCGGCTCAGCTCTCTAACATTTTCAGATGATTCGGAAAATTTAATCTCACAATCAAACAGGTTGGAGCCAAGTTGCTGCGAAATTACATCGCCCAGCACAGCCTTCCGGGACTGGTTAACCCCGGAAACAGGATTTACAATGAATAATACCCGCTTCCTTATTTCTGCCATGCTGTTCAGTGTTCTGATTTTGCTTTGGGAACACCTGCAAAAGTAAGAAAAATGAGGATGGGGAAACGAAAATCCGTGGTTCACAATCTATCAGGCTCATGATCAGACACAAAAAAAAGGCTCCCATCAGGCAGCCTTATCAATTATTCAAATCAGTATTCTTTAATGCTGGGATTCTGAATTTTACAAAGTATAAATTACGCGAGAGTCAGAATTCTCTGAAATCTGAATACATACCCTTATAGAAAACGTATATTGTAATATGTTTTCTACTCATTTTCAATAACTTCAACAATCTGCTTATGTAACTCCGGTATTTTATTTTTAACAACATCCCATACTATCGAATAATTTACGCCCATATAGTCGTGGATTAACCGGCCTCTCATACCTGCCATATTTTTCCATTTGATAGTACTCCATTTTGCCTTATAGTCAGCCGGTATCTTTTTAGTTGCTTCTCCTATATTTTCCAAACTCCTTACTACGGCACGTTTCAGAATCTCATCAGATAAAAAATCATCTTTTGATTTTTCTGATGTGATTACAGAAACTATAAAGGAACTCTTATCACGAATATGTTTCAGTTATTCAACAGGTTATTTGGACATAATTTACTTCATTTAGAATCTCAGGTCCGATATATGGGCTAAGTCCATTTTTGGTAACAATCTCAACCCGCTGATTTTTAAATAATTTCTCAATTATATCATATACAGCCATATCGTTATCAAAATTCTCTTTCTAAGGTTCAAAATCAATTAATATGTCAATATCGCTATTTTCAGATTGCTCATTTCTTGCATATGATCCAAATATTCCAATAGCTTTAATTCCAAATCCGGAAATTTCAGCTTTTTTGGATTTTAATTTACTCAAGATATAATCCCTGGTAGCCATTTTAAAATTATTTATACAAATATAACAATCTTTTACCTAAGTAAAGGTGTCAAAATTGGTGAATTGCAACAATTTCCAAATCGGGATATACCTGAGTAAAGCGATTGTTCGTTCACTCCAATCACTTAATCCTAAAAATGTTTCATTGTGAATTGCTTAAAATTACCTGATCGATTGAGCGATTTTCTTTTTCAAATCGCTCAATTTGGAACAAAAAAGGCCGCCTGACGGGCAGCCTTTTTTAAAGAATTACTGAAAACTTATTTCTCCATTACTACGTCAATCTTAATCTTATCACCCTTGGTATATAGGTCAACAATCTTGATCAGTCCAAGCTTACCACTTTGAGTTTTGAAAAGAACAACTTCATTTTTCTCAAGCTCATTTGCTTTGGTTGCCGTAAGGTTGAGGTTAAAACTCGGGAATACGTAGTTGGTGCCAATTGCATCAAACTGTGCAGCAGTCATTTGGGTCGTATTGAAGCGGGTTTGAAGCTTGGTTGTCCACAGGTTCAGTTTAAGATCGCTGATGGTGTTGGCATCGATGTCATCGGGTGAAGCAAGGGTGTTCCCGTTTGTGACTCCTTTGAAGAAAAGGAAGTCGATTTTGGCCTGATTGGCAGGAACCGTCGATGTTTGGGTAACATTGTAAGCTACGCCTTCAGAAGTTGCAAAGAAACTACCAATTGCATCATTCCATGAACCCAGTTCACGGTTCAGGTATTTTAAAGTTTCTGGACCCTGAACGATCACATTAAAACCTTTTTCAATTTTCATTCCACCTTTATCAGTGAGTTCGAATGATAGCCTTCCACTTCCTTCACCTGTAAATTCTAGTTCTGTTTCCCAGTTGAATGAATCGGCATTCAAAGTGGTATCAAGTAGTGTGGTAGGAACGTTGTTGGCAGTGTAAATGAATTTGAATTTGGTAAGTTTATTGCCTGAAACACTGCTCTTTCCTCCGACAACACCAACTTTAATAGTTGTGCCAATCAGAAGGGTTGCATCGGCTGATGTATAATCAGCGCCTCCTTTAAGGGTTAGTGATGGTCCCGGATCGGTTTCTTCATCATCGTTACCGCAGGATGAAACAAATACGGCTACACTCATCATTAATGCTGCAAAAAGAAATTTCCACTTTTTCATAATCGTTTGGTTTTGGTTGGTTAGTATTTTTTGGTTAATGTTTAAGTAATTCATCCGAAAAACAGAACAAAATTACAAAAACTTTTTCGTTACTGCCATATCAAATGCTGTTCCATTAATTGAAAAACCTACAAAAAACGTTAAAAAGTTAGTAAAGTTCATAGGTAAACCCTTAAACTACATCCGGTTTAAGAATTTAATCGCATGATTTAAATGAATTCACCAAAAAATACTTTACACAATTATCTATAATCCAAATACTTGAGCCTTTCATTTAACAATGGCTTTCCCCGTACCCTAAGCATTGCTTTTTAGGTATAAGTCTTTTATTTAATTGAATTTCAATATATTAAAAAATTAATAAAATACAAACTCATGCTAAAAATCAAAGCCGGAAAATGCATCCGGGCTGTCTTCCAAAAAATGTCGTATTTCATACAACACTTTATCAGGAAAACTGACATTTTGGTAAGTCAACAAATTTTAAAGCCTTCTTAATCCCGTTTATAATATTCATCAGTGAAAGAGGCTCAGGGTTGAGATTCCAATCGGACCAGGCCAAACATTAACTGCTTTTGAATATTTTTCCGATATTCCTTTTTTTTTAGCGCTTCCCGCTGTTACTTTGCAGATGAATGATAACGAAGTAAAAAACCCATTTAACAAGGAGGCTGATTTGGCAACAATAGCAACTATAGGCAATAAAGGCAAAGGAATCCGGTCTGACTGTCATGTAACGCTTGAAATCAGGCAAAGCGGTGGAATCGATATCCAGTTGAACAGCAAGGTTAAGGTTATGTATGGAGATTCTATCCTCAGATTGTGCAACACAATCATGAATTTTTATGAAATTAACGATGCCGTTCTGGTTCTGGAAGATTCGGGGGCACTCGAACCGGTTATAGCCGCCCGGCTCGAAGCCGCTATCAGGCAACTGACGGGAAGCTCCAAAGAGTATTTACCTGAATTGCTTCCGCAGAACAACTACCAGACCACCAAAGACCGTGACCGGTTCTCGAGACTTTACCTGCCGGGAAACAGCCCTAGTCTTATGATCAATGCCGGAATTCACAAGCCCAACGGCATTATTCTCGACCTTGAAGATGCCGTAGCCGTCACCAAAAAAGAGGAAGCCCGTTATCTTGTGAGAAACGCCATGCGGAGTATTGACTTTTACGGAGCTGAACGAATGGTGAGAATTAACCAGGTTCCGGCCGGGCTGGCCGATCTTGATTATATTATTCCACACAATGTGAACCTGATTTTGGTGCCAAAATGCGAAAGTGCCGATCAGATCAGGCAGGTGAACAATCGCATTGATGAAATTAAAAAAGCGAAAAATATTACCGGCAACATCTGGCTGATGCCGATTATTGAAAGCGCCCTGGGTGTGTTGAAAGCATTCGAAATAGCAAATTGCGAAAATGTGGTCGCACTGGCAATAGGTCTTGAGGATTATACCGCTGACCTGGGAACCCGCCGCACGAATGAAGGATCAGAATCTTTCTTTGCCCGCAGCATGGTGGTAAACGCTTGCAAAGCCGCCGGAATTCAGGCCATCGATTCGGTGTTCTCCGACATTGCCGATATGGAAGCTTTGAAGCAGAATGTTTTAAGGTCAAAAGCACTTGGATTCGACGGTATGGGCTGCATACATCCACGGCAGATCAGGGTGATTCACGACAATTTCGCACCGGATGAAGCAGAAATTGATAAGGCTAAAAAGATTGTTAATGCCTTTATCGAAGCGACAGATAAAGGGTTGGGTGTTGTTTCACTTGGTACTAAAATGATTGATCCTCCGGTTGTTAAAAGAGCGCAGCATACCATTAACCTGGCCGTTAATATGGGAAAACTGGCGGCTGACTGGAGGAATGAGTTTGTTGAAAAGGGTAATTTCTAATTTCTAATTTCTAATTTCTAATTTCTAATGTTGAACCTGCTCCGAAAAGTCAATAAAAAAGTATAGACACCAAGTCTCCAAGACACCAATTTACGTATAATATTGTATATCAACATATTGAAATTGGTGTGATTTGGTGTTTTTGTGGCTTGGTGTCAAATAATTAGTTTTCGGAGTGGACTCAATGTTTAATACTAGATTAAATGCTACCGGGCATTGGTTTATTGTAATGGTGTATTACCACTAAATATTGAAGAATCAGACCTGGATTGAATCTCAGATATCATCTGCCTGAATGTGTTAAAATTGAAAATCAAAAATTGACAAAACATAAGAAATCATGTCGAAATACGATAAAATTACGACCAACGCCGTGGGGCGGGAAGTTCCTCAGATCATTAACGGTAAGGATGCCATTCCGTTTATGGGTGTGGGTAAATTCAGGCCGACCGGTCGGAAATATGCTCCGCTCATCAGCACCTGTGCCGACTTTCCGGAAGATGGCAATAAAACACTGCCTTCAATCCGCGAAGCGCTGGTTCGCTGCGGGCTTAAGGATGGCATGACCATATCAACCCATCATCATTTTCGCAACGGCGACCTCGTTGGTAATCAAATCTTTGATGCTGCCGCTGAACTTGGCGTTAAAAACCTCACCTGGGCACCCTCTGCCTCTTTTGAGTGCCACAGCCCGCTGATCAAATACCTCGAAGATGGAACCATCCACCACATTGAGGGGAGTATGAATGGTGCATTGGGCAAATTCGCTTCGGAAGGAGGCATGCAGGGCATGGGCATTCTCCGCTCGCATGGCGGACGCTACCAGGCCATTCAGGATGGTGACCTTCATATTGATATTGCAGTTATAGCGGCACCGTCTGCGGATTTCTTTGGGAATGCCACCGGCGACCGTGGCCCGGCCGCCTGCGGATTGCTTGGGTTTGCCCTGGCCGATTCGCAATATGCCGATAAAGTGATCGTGGTTACCGACAACCTGGTTCCTTTCCCCTGTGTTCCATGGCAGATTCACGGAAATTATGTTGATTACGTTGTTGTTCTTGATAAAGTAGGTATCCCTGAAAAAATTATTTCGGGAACCACAGAAATCACCAAAAGCCCTGACCGATTGCTGCTGGCAGAACTGACTGCCCAATTCTGCGATGAAACAGGGATTGTCCGTGAAGGGTTTTCTTTTCAGGCAGGCGCAGGTGGCACTGCACTTTCAATAGGTATTTACTTTGCACAAATGTTGCGTAAACGCGGCATGAAAGCCCGCTTTGCCAGGGGCGGCAGTAATAAATACCTTGTCGGGATGCTTGAAGAAGGCCTGGTTGATTACATCCTTGACGGGCAGACCTTTGATCTTGAAGGCGTAAGATCGATGCGTGAGAATAGCAACCATTTGAATACAAGTCCATTTACCAGCTACAATTACCATGGCAAAGGCAATTTTGCTTCTATGGTCGATGTGGTTATTCTCGGTGCCACTGAAGTTGACATCAACTTCAATGCCAACGTAGTAACCCATTCCGATGGTTATCTGCTCCATGGAATCGGAGGCTGGATGAACTGCCTGTTCTCAAAATGCGTTATCCTGCCCATTCCTCTCTTCCGCGACCGGATGCCGGTAATCCGCGATCAGGTAACCACGATTTGCGGACCCGGTGAACTTATCGACGTGATTGTTACCGAAAGAGGCATTGCCATTAATCCATTACGCACCGACCTGATCGACAAACTGAAAGGCTCGTCGCTACCGATTAAGTCCATTCATCAATTGAAAGAAGAAGCAGAAAGAATCTGTGGCAAGCCTTCGCTGCCGGTACTGAGTGACGAATTTATTGCCGCTATCAAATGGGTCGATGGGACTGTGATTGATGCAGTGAGAAAAGTGATTATTTAGTATTGTCCTGTTTATTAATACACGTAGAGTAGGGACACGACATGTCGTGTCCCTCCGTTGTGTTGATAAACCGGCAATTCAAAGCGACACATTGTGCCCATAAATCGGTAGGGACACCCTGTCGTGCCCCTACATAGCATTGATAAAAACAACATGACTTTCACAACCATCAGGCAGAATATGTCGTATCCCTAATTAAGCAATGTTTACAGTCATTACAAAGCAGGTATAAAATATTTACCCTAATGGGCTAAATCGGGAAACGGACATCTTTGACAGGAATGAATACATGCTAAAAATTGGTAAAAATATTTTACGTGTCATATAATATTATATATCAACGCTTTAACGGTATTTAAGAAAATAAGTTGGAAAAAATAAACATACATTATTTGCATTTACAGATGAAAAAGCAGTAAATTTATCGCTGTTAAAATCTTTTACACCAATCTGGCAGTTATAATGGGCATTTAAACCCAGGCTGATTCTTTTGTATTGAATATATCTATCCAACCAATACTTCAAAAATATGAGTAAAATTCTGGCTATTGATGACGATTCCATCATCAGAACATTATTGACTAACATTCTGACAAAAGCAGGTTACGAAGTTGTGACGGCTGCTGACGGGGAATCAGGACTAGAGTTGGCTGTTTCAACCAATCCGGATCTGGTTGTAACCGATTTTCAAATGCCAGGTATAAGCGGCCTGGAGGTATTGACAGAATTACAGCGCACGCAGCCCGGTTTACCGGTAATCCTGCTTACTGCTCATGGTGATGTTGCACTTACGATCAAGTCTATTCAACTCGGTGCCTATGATTTTATCGAGAAACCGATACAAATGCAGGAGTTGCTTGACGTAATCCGGAACGGACTTGATGTTTCGCGGCAAAGCCGCAACCTCACAGAAGCAATCTCACAGGAGGCAAGAAAAGCCATTGAGGATAACCTGCTGGTTGGTAAAACGCCGGCTATGCGTGAAATATTCAAAAACATCGGGCGGATTTCACTCAACAAGGTTAATGTGCTCATTACGGGCGAAACCGGCACAGGCAAAGAACTGATAGCCAGGCTTATTCATTTTAGCGGCATTACCAGGGAACATCCGCTCATTGTGATTAATTGCTCCTCCCTAAACGAAGGCCTCCTGGAACATGAGTTGTTTGGCTATTCTCTCGGAGCATTCCCCGGCGCGATGAATGATAAAAAGGGCAAATTTGAACAGGCAGGGGAAGGGACTTTATTTTTAGATGAAATTTCTGAACTAACTGACAATATACAGACAAAATTGCTGAGGGTTTTACAGGAACTGGAATATGAAAAACCGGGCGCTGATGAACCCCTGCCCATGAAAGCGAGAATAATCGCGGCTACCAATAAAGACCTTGAATTGCTGGTAAAAAGCGGGAAATTCAGGGAAGAACTTTACTACAGGCTCAAGGTATTTACCATTGCTTTACCGCCACTCCGGAACCGGAGAGAAGATATTGAGGAACTGGTGAAGCATCTGATGGGCAAACTTAACCGCAAATTGAACAAACGGATTCTTAAAATAGGCGATGGAGTCATTGACCTTTTACAGGGCCACGACTGGCCCGGCAACGTTAGAGAACTTGAAAATATCCTGATGCAGGCATTTATCATGACCCGAAGTGATGTACTTGAAAAAGAGCACATTGTTTTAGTGAGCACCTCCGAGGGGGCCGATGGTGAAGCATTTGAGCTCAAATCAATCGCCGATATTGAAAAAGTGCACATTAAAAAAGTGCTGGATAAGGTTAAGTGGAACAAACAGGAAGCATCCAGAATACTCGAAATTACCAGGCCTACTTTAAATGCCAAGATTGAAAAATACGGTTTAAAGCACAATTAATAAGACGATTTCTACCTAAGTTGAGCGATTTGAGCAAAGCGAAAAAGCGCTTTACTTAGGGGTTGCTGAAAAATATCTATATTCTTATAAATAAAGCAACTACAAGGTTAAAAAGAGTTTTAAGTGCATGGAAATATGGTAATAACATCAAAAAACCTTGCACCAGGATTGAGAATTTCACCCATTTTTGGCATGGAATAGCCACAGAGTGGCGAACCCCGCAGGGCTCGACGAAGTCAAACATTGGTAGCAAATTGCAGACTAAGAGGATTTTAAGGTGCAGAGCACCGTAACGTAAAAGGGAGTCGTCTTTTTTGAGTTTTTCAGCAAGCCCTACTTAGGTAAACCCCGATTTGAAAATTGTTGCAATTCACCACAGCCATGAAACTGTGTAACTGTGAATTGCTTACAATTTCCTGATCGATTGAGCTATTTTCCTTTTCAAATCGCTCAATTTGGGTTCTATATTCTTTACCCCGATAACTGCCTGAAAATAAATTGTTCAGGTTATTCCGGTTCCTTTTCTATCTAACACCATTCTAATCTGATGAACCGATCATTCGTCGTGTCATCAATGCTTTCAATTTCATTTGTATAGATTGGTAAAAAAGTTTTGCTCAAAAAAAATGAACTAACACTAAATCTAAATAATGTAAAATAATTTTACAAAAATAGAATAATTCAATTGCTAAATTCATATAACTCATAATCAATGCTTTGTAATATACATAGAATACACAAAAAAATTATTTTCAACTAAAAGTAAATTTTTTATCTCATTTGCTTGACTTTCGTTTTTAAATAGTATTACTTTGGGAAAGTAGTAAAAACAGAACGAAAAATTTTACAATGAATCCTGCCCGTCACATATTATTTTCCATCCTGCTGATTTTATCAGGAAGTTGGTGTTATGGACAGGTAAAGGTAACCGGTCATATCTGCGCTGAAGTAGTTGAGTCAATATCAGTAAGTTGCAACAGCAACCCGGATATGGCATACGTTTCAAAGAATGTGACTAAACTTGATGTGGGAAGTTTTAGTATTTCAGGAGCAGCGTCTTCTACCTATAATCTCATCATTGACAATGCAAATGTCAGTAACGATAGTGGCGAATCCTATACCATACAAACGAATACAGCCGGGGCAGAAAAGTCCCTGATTGCTGACTTATCCGGAAAACAATCGCTTACCCTGGTAGCCGGAACAACAGAACTTCCTGCTAACGGACAATATCAGGGAAATTTTGGGGTTACTTTTGCTTATAATTGATTTTTGGACTACTGTTTGGGGAAAATCAGATGCAAACCATTAGGGGGGGAGCATCTGATTTTTTTTGCCATTCCTGAAGAGAAGGCCATTCGTTATTCGTCACCAGCCTGAAGAGCGTTTGGCAGGTTCGTCATTCAGTAGGCAGTTGGTCTCGTCTTTTCTGACGAGAGCAGTTGGTAAAAATCCTGTTTGCCTGACGCAGTCAGGCAGGTAAAAAGTAAGATTCGTGGGTAAGATTAGGAACTAATTCCACCGCTTCCTTCATTTTTTTTCAACACATAGGCACATAGATCAAATCATAGGCGCATAGAGGTTTGATTTTAAAATTCATCCTGCTATTACCAATGCGGTATTCCATAACTTGCACATTATATGGTATGTAATAAAGCTTAGGTAGCCAGTTTCTCCTGTCAAAACCGCATTATGCTCATATTATTTTCAGTATCCATTCAAGATGACTGTCAGTTAGAGTAGTAATCTATCCCGATCACTTTGTCGGGAGAGTCAAAGACCCTTTTTCTTAACTAAACGACATTGATTCGTCATTCATCACCAGCCTGAAGAGCGTCTGGCAGGTTCGTTATTCGTCATTCGTCATTCGTCATTCGTCATTCGTCATTCGTAATTCGTAATTAAAAAATCAAGGTTGAGCCTTTCAAAAACCCACAAACGCCTTCCTGTAATCTTCGGGCGTATTAATGTTTGCGAATATCCCGTGGTCATATACTTCAATCTTTGAAGATGGGAAATCCATAAGAAAACAGTCTATTCTGGCTTCCAAACATTCAGACTTATTTATTAACTCACATACATCCGGAGGAATAAGTACCGGATGTCCCGCTTTTCCTGAAAAAGCAGGAAGAATAACCAAAGCACTGTTTATGTTTTCGAGCATCAGCTTCAATACCCTTTTATCGATAAAAGGATTATCGACGTTATGTATAAAAACATGCGAACCTGTTTTGACATATCTCAAACCGGTTTGTAAGGAATAGAACCTGCCTTTTTCAGGATGCAGATTTTCGACTATCTGAACACTCCCGGGCAATTTAAGGTTCAGATCATTTATTTGCCTTAGTAACCCGCTGTTCACAACCACTACTATCTGATTGATCCCGGCTTGGCGGTATGACTGAATTATTTTTTCAAGAAAGGTTAACTTTAACTTACCGAATGGAAGCAATGCCTTGTGCATCCCCATACGGCCGGAATCGCCCGCTGAAAGGATTATACAGGAAACAGGGCTGAAAGAGCTCATCAAAGGCATATTTTCATACTTTTACAAAAGTAAATATTAAATTTTACCATGCATGATGCATTCAACGGCATTTTCCACCATTCCTATTGAAAAACTTTTTAGCCTGATTAATTCGGATTACAGCAGCAGGCATGAGATATTCGGAATTCCTGAAGAATTATTTTTCAACCCAGTGGAGAATCCAGGGATTGGAATGGAGATTTTCGGCCATCAGCTCAATACGCCACTTGGCGTTGCTGCTGGCCCCCATTCTCAGATGGCGCAGAATATCATCACAGCCTGGCTTTGTGGCGCAAGTTACATTGAACTGAAAACAATCCAAACCCTGGATGAACTGGAAGTCTCAAAGCCTTGTATTGACATGCAGGACGAGGGTT
This sequence comes from Bacteroidales bacterium, assembly GCA_038325075.1. Taxonomy (GTDB): domain Bacteria; phylum Bacteroidota; class Bacteroidia; order Bacteroidales; family Lentimicrobiaceae; genus Lentimicrobium. Next base: position 11,765 of record JBBQIQ010000065.1, read on the forward strand.
ATAACTGCGAATGGTCGCAGGAACTCCGCATTGAGGAATCGTTCGAAGAATACCTGAAAGCGTGGATCATCATCCACCTGTTGCAACATAAGTTCGGATGGACCAATGCACAAAAAGGCGGATTTGTCTTTAACATGAGCATTGGCTATAATTACGATGGCATCCTGAAAGATAACGTTCAGTGGTTTTTGAATAAAATGAAAAATTCAGGGCAAGAAAAAGCAAAGATGATTGCGGCTTTGAAGCCCCATTATCCTGCCATTTCTGAGATAACCATACCTGATTGCATTTCAGATAACATCACCCTGAGCACCATGCATGGCTGTCCGCCCGACGAAATCGAAAAAATCGGGCATTATCTGCTCAGGGAAAAGAGGCTTCACACTTTTGTGAAGCTTAACCCTACCCTGCTGGGCAAAGATGAACTCAGGGATATCCTGAACCATAAACTTGGTTTTAAAATAAATGTTCCCGATATCGCCTTTGAGCATGACTTGAAATACCCGGATGCCATTGGAATTATTACCCGTTTGCAGCAAACAGCCGACAGCGGAGGGCTGGTGTTTGGTGTAAAACTGACCAACACCCTGGAAAGCCTGAATCATAAAAACATTTTCCCGGAGAAAGAAACGATGATGTACATGAGTGGCCGGGCATTGCATCCAATCAGTATTAATGTTGCAAGGAAGCTGCAAAATGAGTTTAAAGGCAAACTTAAAATTTCATTTTCAGGAGGTGCCGATTTTAACAACATTGCCGATATTGTCAGTTGTAGCCTTAAACCGGTAACGGTTTGCTCCGACCTTTTGAAGCCGGGCGGGTATGGAAGGCTGCATCAATATATCGAAAAACTTTCTGCCGTTCCAAAATCCGGGTCAGTTGATGAACTTCAGAAATTGAATAAATATGCAGATGCGGTTCTGGATAATGATGCTTACAAAGCAGATCCTTACACAATAAAGAATATAAAATCAGGCCGAAAGCTTGGCCATTTCGATTGCATTCACGCACCCTGTGTGGATGAATGTCCGACCAATCAGGATATTCCCGAATACCTTTATTATACCTCAATTGGCGAGCACCATAAAGCACTGGATGTAATTTTAGCTAAGAATCCGTTTCCCAATGTGCTCGGTTCGGCCTGCGACCATATCTGCCAGGCCAAATGCACCCGCATCAATTACGATCAGCCTCTGAAAATCAGGGATATAAAACTGTTTATTGCTGAAAATGGCAAGGAAACGGATATTTCGATTGCGCCTGACAACGGGAAGAAAGTTGCCATTATTGGCGCCGGGCCTTCCGGATTATCCTGCGCCTACTTCCTGCGTCAGGCAGGGTTTGCTGTTGAGGTATTCGAATCAAAAGATGCTGCCGGCGGAATGGTTTATGATGCGATTCCCGGCTTTCGCATGAAAATGGATTTGCTTGACAAAGATATCGACCGGATTAAAAACCTGGGGGTAAAGATTCATTTAAATTCGAAAATCGACAGTCAGGCATTTGATCGGTTACGTAAGAATTTTGACTTTGTTTACATCGGAGCCGGAGCCCAAAGATTCAGATCGCTGCAAATGGAAGGAGATGACGCCATCGGCATACTCAACCCCCACGACTTTCTTAAGGATGCCAAGGCAGGCAGAACAACGGACCCCGGAAATAATATTTTGGTGATCGGAGGAGGGAATACCGCCATTGATGTTGCCCGCACTGCCAAACGCCTTGCCGGGGAAAGTGCATCCGTAAAAGTGCTCTATCGCCGCACCCGTGCCGAAATGCCTGCTGACCATGAGGAAATTGAGGAATTACTGGCCGAAGGAATTGTCCTGTTAGAATTGTTGGCTCCAGAAAAGATCAACGTTCGCGATGGCAGGATTATATCCCTTTCGTGTTCGGGAATGAGGCTTGAAGCGACAAATCCAGGCATAAGGCCGGTTCCGGTAAAAACCGGTGAACCATTGATTGAATTTAAGGTCGATACTTTGATCCCGGCCCTTGGCCAGGAAATTGATATTGACTTTGCGCTGCCGGAAGAATTGAGGAGCCGGGCTGATACTTATGAGACTCAGATTGAGAATGTTTTTATCGGGGGCGATGCATTGCGGGGAGCCGCTACCATCGTAAAAGCTGTTGGCGATGGAAGAAAAACGGCCATCCGGATTGCCGCGAAAGCCGGAATCATTTTGCCTTCTGAAGCTTTGCATTCCGACAAAAATATTCAGACACGTGAGTTGGTGGTCAGGAAATCCAAACGGGTAGAGATGAACCCTGCCATTGAAGGATTTCAGGTGAAATTGAGCCCGGAAGAAGCGAAATCAGAAGCAGCAAGGTGCCTCCTCTGCAACGAAGTTTGTAATGTTTGCGTTACTGTTTGTCCCAACAGGGCGAATATTTATTACAAAGCTGAAGACGCCACAATTCCTGTTTGGCAGATCGATTTTCGGGCCAATGATACAGTGTTTTCACAAAAAGATACTCTAACCATAAATCAGAAGATTCAGGTGCTGAATATTGCTGATTTCTGTAACGAATGCGGAAATTGTACCACCTTCTGCCCGACTTCCGGCATGCCTTTCCGGGATAAACCCCGGTTTTGCCTTACCGAAAAAAGCTTTAACCAGACCGATAACAGCTATCTGCTGAAACAATCAGAAAGCGAAACCGTGCTGTTGCACCGGAATGGAGATCATATCAGTAAACTCAAAAAAAACAAATTACATTATCTGTTCAATAATCAGCAAATAGAGGTGAAATTTGATTTGAGGGATTTCTTACTACTCGAAGGGAAAAGGCTAATGAATGTTGATGGCCCCTTTGATTTAGCGATTGCATCTGAAATGAAATTTCTGTTCGATACGCTGCATGAACCTGCCATTTTTTGTTTAGATGAATAAGAAAATATTTTCCCATACTCCTTTTACCTTTGTTGAATAAAACAACCCGAATGATTCCGATAACCGACAAAATTGCAAATCCTGCTATCCGGCAGAAAGCCATTGAACGTTTCCGCGAAAAAGGCATTATCCTGCCCACCTTCGCCCAGATGAGAAACCCTGAACTTGTTCCTGACAAGATAAAGGATACACTGAAAAATATTGGCCTCTGGGATCTTCATCCTGCAAACCTTTTCAGGATTACCTGGAAAAATAAACCTGTTGAAAAAGGCGGCCTTTTTGGTGGGGTGAATTTTATTGAGATTCCGGAAGTCATTTCGGGTGTGAAAGCAAAGATCGTGTTGCTTGTCGGTAAGTATTTTCCGACCGGGGCCCACAAAGTTGGGGCTGCTTATGGCTGCCTGGCGCCACGCATAATCAGTGGCGAATTTGATCCGACTTACCACAAGGCAGTCTGGCCATCAACCGGAAACTATTGCCGTGGCGGCGCCTTCGACTCCTATCTAATGGGCGTTACTGCCGTTGCCATCCTTCCGGAGGAAATGAGCAAAGAGCGCTTTTCATGGCTCAGGGACATTGGCGCTGAGGTTATTGCGACACCGGGCTGCGAATCGAATGTGAAGGAAATCTACGACAAGTGCTGGGATATCCGCCGCAACCGGCCCGACTGTGTAATTTTCAACCAGTTTGATGAATTTGGCAATCCGACCTGGCATTATAATGTTACAGCACCGGCTATCGAAGAGGTTTACAATTCGGTTAAGCCAACAAATGGCCATCTGGCTGCTTATGTCTCGGCCACCGGATCGGCCGGAACCATTGGAGCAGGCGATTACCTGAAGAGACTTCATCCACACATGAAGATTGTTGCTTCAGAAGCCCTGCAATGCCCCACCCTACTTATGAATGGCTTTGGCGGACACCGCATCGAAGGAATTGGGGACAAGCATGTACCATGGGTGCACAATGCCAGGAACACCGATATGATTACCGCCATCGACGATGAGGATTGTATGCGTATTTTCAGGCTATTCAATGAGCCTGAAGGACACAAATACCTCAAGGCCAGTGGTATTGATCCTGAATTTGTTGACAAGCTACATCTGCTCGGCATCTCTTGTATTGCCAATATGCTTTCGGCCATTAAAACTGCAAAGTATTATGAAATGACAGATGAGGATGTCGTTATTACCATCGCCACCGACTCTGCTGAGATGTACACTTCAAGATTGGCGGAACTTACGGAAGAGAAAGGGCCATACACCCAGCTTCAGGCCGCAAAAGACATGGAGAAATGTATCTTTGGCCAGACTACCGACCATCTGAAAGAACTCAGTTATTATGACCGGAAAGCCATTCACAACCTGAAGTATTTTACCTGGGTAGAACAGCAGGCAAAAGAAATTGAAGACCTCAATCAACTCTGGAACGACCGAAATATCTGGGAGCAACAGTTTAATCAGGCTGAACGCTGGGACGAAATGATCAATGAGTTTAATGAGGAAACAGGGGTTCTGAAAAAGCTTTAAAGGAAATTTCTAATTTCTAATTTCCAATATCCAATTTCAGATTTCGGATTTCGGATTTCGGATTTCGGATTCGTAAATCAAAAATCGTAAATCTTCATTCGTTGGTCAATGAGCCTGTTTTTACCTGTGAATACTCCATTTAGATGCACCTTGCCGGCATACAGGCAGGCTCGGTTGGTAAGCTCTCGGTTGGTGAGCTCTCGGTTGGTGAGCTCTTGTCGAACCATGCCGAACCATGCCGAACCATGCCGAAGGGTATTCATCATTCGTCATATTTAAATATTTGAACATGGCAACCAAATTCAATTACCAATGCATCGATTGCGGGAAGAAAATCCCGGGAAGCGGCATTGTTTATATTTGCCCGGATTGCAGCGCGAAACAGCAGGCAGGCCAACCTCCAATGGGCATGCTGAAGGTTGTCTATAACCAGGAAATACTGAGAGGCAAGTCGTTTAATACGCTTGAGAAAAATCATTTTCTTGATTTATTGCCCATTAATACGCTTGAATCCCTTCCATTCCTGAAAGTCGGAAATACACCTTTTTACAATGTCAATGAATTAAATGGCAAAGAATTGGGTCATTCATTGATTCTCAAAGATGATTCACAAAACCCGACCTTTTCATTTAAAGACCGGGCCTCGGCCATCGTTTCTGCCTTCGCCAAAGAAAACGGGATTGATACGATTGTTGCTGCTTCAACCGGAAATGCCGGCTCTTCGTTAGCCGGAATGTGTGCTGCCCAGGGACAGAAAGCCGTGATCTTTGTTCCGGCCGCAGCTCCAAAGGCCAAACTTACCCAGATTATAATGTATGGTGCCGTGCTGGTTCCGGTTGACGGCAATTACGATACCGCCTTTGATCTGAGCATTGAAGCCACGAAACGATTCGGCTGGTACAACCGGAATACTGCTTTCAACCCTTTGACCATTGAAGGAAAGAAAACCGTTTCGCTGGAACTTTTCAGTCAATTGAACCAAAATCTGCCACACAGGATCTTCGTCCCGGTTGGCGATGGCGTTATTATTTCGGGCGTTTACAAAGGCTTTGAAGACCTGATGAACCTCGGAATTATTGCCCGGATGCCTGTCATTGTTGCCGTTCAGGCTAAAGGGAGCAGCAACATCATCGACAATATTGGAAAGAAAGAATTTCATTCCACTCGGTCACACACCATCGCAGATAGTATTTCTGTTGACATCCCCCGGAATTTCCGCATGGCTGCGGATTACCTTTTGAAATACAAGGGTGAAACAATCAAAGTGAGTGATGAAGAAATAATAAAATCTTCGGTTAAACTGGCTAAAAATACGGGCATATTCTCAGAACCGGCGGCAGCGGCAGCGTTTGCCGGATACAGTTTGTTCGCTGGCCAGAACCGATTACCAATGGATTCGGTGAATGTAGTTTTGCTCACCGGCAGCGGGCTGAAGGACCTGGGCACGATTCAATCGCGTTTGAATATCTCCGCACCTGTTAAGCCTGACATGGTTTCTGTTGAAACTTTCCTGAAAGGAAAAATCTAAACATCGATGATACAATTCAGGCTCAACGGCCAAATCATCAGCTATGAAGGCAATTCTGAAACCAGGTTGCTTTATTTTCTCAGACTTGAGAAGAAAATCACTTCCGTCAAGGATGGCTGTTCCTGCCAGGGTGCCTGCGGTGCCTGCATGGTGGAGATTAACGGGGAAGCCAAGCTCTCGTGCATGACCCCGCTCAGCAAACTTGAGCAAGCCGAGGTCAATACAATTGAAGGAATCCCGGAAACGGTAAGAGATGTCCTGGCAAAGGCTTTTGTTGAAAAAGGCGCTGTTCAGTGCGGGTTTTGCACACCGGGTTTTCTTATGCGGACGAAAGTTCTGCTTCAGAAAAACCCCACTCCTACCCGCGATGAAATCAAAAAGGCACTCACACTAAACCTTTGCCGGTGCACAGGCTATGCAAAAATTATAGATGCCATTTTCGAAGCATCTGACCGGCTATCTTCAGATGCCAGGGTGCTAAAGGATAAAATTGCGGGTCATGTCGGGACTTCTTATCCAAAATATGAGGCCTACGAAATGGCTGTAGGTCGACGAAAGTTTGTGAATGACCTGCATTTTAATGGTTTATTATATGGTGCCCTGCGCTTTTCTGACCATCCAAGAGCCATTGTAAAAGAAATAAATATCACCAAAGCACTTGAATCAGAGGGGGTTATCAATATTTTTACAGCGACAGACATACCTGGCGACCCTTATGTTGGGCTTATATTCAAAGACTGGCCACTGATGATAGGCATTGGTGAAACAACCCGCTATATTGGAGATGTGCTTGCGGGTATAGTTGCCGAAACCGAAGAGATTGCCCGTAAGGCAGCGCAGTTAATTGAAGTTACCTATGAAATTCTTGAACCGGTAACCAATCCACACGAAGCCATTAAGCCAGGTGCCGCACAGGTTCACCCAAATCATGCTAACCTGCTTGAAACCTGCAAAGTTTACAGAGGCGGGGATGCAAAAGAAGCAATTGCCGGTTCGGCTTATGCGGCAAGCGGCATCTTCCAGACCCAACGCATCGAGCATGCCTTTCTGGAAACCGAAGGTGCTGTTGCGATGCCTGAGGATGATGGATTGCATCTATACGCCAATGGGCAGGGAATTTATGTTGACCGCAAACAGGTAGCTTCCCTGCTGAACCTGCCCGAAGAAAAAGTACGTGTAACGCTCATTTCAACCGGGGGTGGCTTTGGCGGTAAAGAAGATATGACTGTTCAGGGGCATGCTTCACTGTTTGCGTGGCTGCTTAAAAAACCTGTTAAAGTTGTGCTTAGCCGCGATGAATCCATCCGTATGCACCCAAAAAGGCACCCGGTTTATATGGATATGACTGTTGGCTGCGACAAAAACGGCAGATTCACCGGGCTGAAACTTTATGCCGTTGGCGATACCGGTGCCTATGCCTCGGTCGGGACCAAAGTGATGGAACGGGTTGCAGGACATGCCACGGGGGCTTATCATTTTCCGTGTGTGAACCTGGAGGCACTGACCGTTTACACCAACAACATCCCCAATGGCGCCATGCGCGGATTTGGCGCTAACCAGGCCTGCTTTGCGCTGGAAGGCTGTATTGACGAGCTTTGCAGACTTGGCAAATTCGACCGTTGGCAGTTCCGGTACGACAACGCCCTGACTGAAGGCAGCATGACTGCAACCGGACAGGTTTTGAAAGCAGGAGTGGGTGTGAGAGCCACACTTGAGGCTATAAAGCCTTACTATGACGAAGCACGTTTTAAAGGACTGGCCTGCGGCATCAAAAACAGTGGTGTAGGTAATGGCATGACCGATTCCAGCGATGTTATCATTGAAATTGTTTCGGAAAACCAGGTGATTCTGAAGCATGGCTGGACTGAAATGGGACAGGGCGTGCACACCATTGCGCAACAGGTACTTTTTCAGGAAACAGGCATAAACCCTGAAATTGTTGAGGTTATAGCAGATACCAATGCCGGCATTCCAACAGGAATGACCACCTCTTCAAGGGCCACAGCTTTGCTGGGAAATGCCATTCTGGATGCTGTGCCGACTTTACGTGAAGATTTGAAGATTCATTCCCTGAAGGAACTTTCCGGAAAAGTTTACAAAGGAAACTACACCTGCGACTGGACAACCAAACCCGGAGCCGGTGTTAAGGAAGTGATTACCCATTATTCCTACGGCTACGCAACCCAGTTGGTGGTGCTGGATGACAATGGTGAGATTGAAACGGTTTATGCTGCCCACGATGCCGGAAAAATTATGAATCCGCTGATGTTTGAAGGACAGGTTGAAGGAGCTGTTGCCATGGGCCTCGGTTATGCCCTGACAGAAGATTTGCCCATGATAAACGGGCAGCTTGTTTCAACGAAATTACGCGACCTGAAAATCCTTCGGGCCAAAGATATGCCGGAAGTTGTGGTGCTGGGCGTTGAAGTTAAGGATCCGATTGGGCCTTATGGCGCCAAAGGACTGGGAGAAATCGGACTGGTTCCTACGGCAGCAGCGGTGGCGAATGCAATGAGGGATTTTGATGGAAAGAGAAGGTTTGTGCTGCCATTGAAGAAAGGACGAATGACGAATGACGAATTACGAATTACGAATGACGAATGATGAATGATGAATGATGAATTACGAATTACGAATTACGAATGATGAATGATGAATGACGAATTACGAATTACGAATTACGAATGACGAATTTACGGTTTCAGATTTAATAGCGAATTGGCTAAGGAAAGATCCTTCTCCTTGAGGAGAAGGTGCCGAAGGGCGCCTGCCTGCCGAAACGCAGAGCAGGTAGGGATGAGGTGAGAACGAATGAAGAATTACGAATGCCAAATGACGAATGCCAAGTTAGTTTAATTTCGAATGATGAATTAAGAGTCAAATGAATAGCTTAATTTTGAATAATGTTTGATCAATTTTACTTTGCAAGTAAATAAAAAAATATGAGTATTGAAGAATTAAAAAAACGTTACAAAGAGTTTGCAATTAACGTTGCCATGTTGATTAAGGAATTACCGTTTAACAATGTAAATAATCCCTATTGTAATCAACTTATTAGGTCTTCAAGCTCATCTGCAGCAAATTACAGGGCGGCATGCAGGGGTAAATCTACACCAGATTTCATTAATAAAATGAAGATTGTTGAAGAGGAACTTGATGAGTCAATCTTTTTTCTGGAACTTCTTTTACATTTTAATTCCACCTTCAAAGAAAAGATTGAAATTCTGATTAAGGAAGGAGATGAGCTTCTCGCAATTACAGTTCAATCAATTAAAACTTCGAGAACAAACCTGAAAAAATGATACGAAAATATATTCTAAGCATTGGCTTCCAATTCAATTATTCAACTAACTATTCGACATTCGTAATTCGTCATTCGTAATTAAATTCATTGTTATGTCATTACTGCTAACAAATGGCTCATACATCAATCCTGAGACACTTCAGTTTACGCAAACCCACATTCTGGTCCATGAAGGTGAGCAGGGCAAAATCGAATTTCTTAAACAAATTCCAGCGGATTTTAGCCATCAGATAATTGACTGCACCGGTAAATACATCACCAAATCCTTTGCCAACGGCCATCATCATGTGTATTCGGCTTTGGCCCGTGGCATGGGGGCCCCGAAGAAAAATCCGGAAAACTTCCTCGGGATTCTGCAATACATCTGGTGGACACTCGACAAAGCCCTTGATCTGGACATGATACGTTCCAGTGCGCTGGTCACTGCTATAGCCTGCGCTAAAAACGGAGTTACCTTCGCCATCGATCACCATGCTTCGCCCTTTGCAGTGGAAGGAAGTCTGGAAACCATCGCCCGGGCTTTCGACGAAGTTGGCGTCGGGCATCTGCTTTGCTACGAAATTTCAGAC
>JBBQIQ010000066.1:0-21090 GCA_038325075.1 Bacteroidales bacterium
GTTTTAACTTTTTTGTTGATGCTTTATTTATTTTTCTTCACTCATTCACCGGGAATTCTAAAACCCTCAAAAACGCTTGTGATTATTGATTAATGAAAATGCGTCACTCAGGCACCGGCCTTCGATACAACGCAACAACGCTTGTGCTGAATGATGAGTGAAATTGCGGCACTCAGGCATCGGGCCTTCGATACACCGCAACAACGCTTGTGCTGAATGATGAATGAAAATGCGGCACTCAGGCACCGGCCTTCGATACACCGCAACAACGCTTGTGCTGAATGATGAATGAAAATGCGGCACTCAGGCATCGGCCTTCGATACACCGCAAAAAACGCTCATACTGATTGAAAGAATAATATTATGGCACTCAGGCTACAAAAATATTGGGTGGCTGAGTGTTTTGCGACCAAAATCATTTAAAGGGGTAATTGTATTGTTTTCGCAAAATGTATCGAAGCTCACCCTACACCGGGCCTTCGATACACCGCAACAAACGCTTGTGCTGATTGATGAATGAAAATGCGGCACTCAGGCACCGGCCTTCGATACACCGCAACAAACGCTTGTGCTGATTGATGAATGAAAATGCGGCACTCAGGCATCGGGCCTTCGATACACCGCAACAAACGCTTGTGCTGATTGATGAATGAAAATGCGGCACTCAGGCACCGGGCCTTCGATACACCGCAACAACGCTTGTGCTGAATGATGAATGAAAATGCGGCACTCAGGCACCGGCCTTGGATACACCGCAACAAACGCTTGTGCTGATTGAAAGAATTATATTTTGGCACTCATGCTACAAAAATAGTGGGTGGCTGAGTGTTTTGCGACCAAAATCATTTAAAGGGGTAATTGTATTGTTTTCGCAAAATGTATCGAAGCCACCAACTTTTCCAGAAACTGAATGTTTATATTGATGTACCAAATAATTATTAACTATGCAGATAAGTGCCCGCAATCAGATCAAAGGGGTAATAACTGATATTAAATCAGGAATCGTTACAGCAAAAGTCACACTTGATATTGGTGGCGGTAACATGATCAGTTCAGTTATTACTGTTGATAGTATTGAAGAGTTGAACCTGAAAGTGGGTGATATGGTTTTTGCAATTATCAAGTCAACAGAAGTAATGATCGGAAAGGAATAAAAAAAAGCCGGAAAACCGGCTTTTGATCATTTTCCCTTTTTCCCCTTATGCACTTATTGCTTCCACTTCAGGCGCTATTTTTTTTACGAGCCCCTGCAAAACCGTTCCCGGTCCAACTTCAACAAATACTTTTCCGCCATCGGCAACCATATTCTGCACGCTTTGGCTCCACCGGACCGGGGCAGTGAGTTGGGCAACCAGGTTTTCACGAATCTGTGCAGGATCGGTATAGGGTTTTCCGGTAAAATTCTGATAAACCGGGCAAACAGGCACATTAAAAGTGGTTGAATTGATGGCTGCAGCGAGTTCAATTCTGGCGGGCTCCATCAGCGGCGAGTGGAAAGCTCCGCCGACTTTGAGCGGCAGTGCGCGTTTTGCGCCGGCTGCTTTCAGTTGCTCACAGGCCACTTCAATGCCTTTCATCGAACCACTGATCACCAATTGTCCGGGGCTGTTGTAGTTGGCCGGAACCACCACTTCATGAATACCGGCAAGCACTTCTTCCACTTTGGCATCTTCAAGTCCTATGATGGCAGCCATGGTCGAAGGCTCAGCTTCGCAGGCTTTTTGCATGGCCATGGCACGGGCATAAACCAATTTCAGGCCATCTTCGAAAGTTAAAGCACCGGCAGCTACCAGGGCTGAGAACTCGCCGAGCGAATGTCCGGCAGTCATATCGGGTTGGAAACTATCTCCCAGGGTTTTAGCCAGGATTACCGAATGCAGGAAAATAGCGGGCTGGGTCACCCGGGTTTGCCTGAGATCCTCATCAGTACCTGCAAACATCAGGTCAGTAATGCGGAAACCAAGGATATCGTTGGCCTTTTCAAATAGTTCTTTGGCTATGGTGTTACCATCGTAAAGGTCTTTACCCATCCCGATAAACTGGGCTCCCTGTCCAGGGAATATGTATGCTTTCATGCTTTTCTGATTTTGTTTATAACAGTGCAAAGGTACAAAATACAAGTAAAGTTCAAATAATTGAACTAAATTACTCATTATCAAAGGTATGCTGGTTTAATCCCTGAAAATAACCAGATTGACCGGTTTATCTGCGGGGGAAACAAAGATGTTATCCTGGATGAAGAAGTGATGCAGCAACTGGGTGGATATGATTCCGGCTAGCGCCATATTCTCCATTTCAGTAACCTGTCCGTTTTGTCCGATTTTTTCTACCAGTTTATCAACCTTAGCCGGGTTGAAGTATCCAAATGCCTTTACGATAGACTCGTTCAGCAGTTCCTTAACATATCCGGGAGCGCCAGGGCCGGTAAAACTGGTATGGACCGGTGCCCGGTATGCCTGCTTGTGTCGTTTGAGTATTGATTCAGGAATTTTCCCTTTCATCATCTTCTTGAGGATAAACTTCTCATTCAGGCAGTTAAGCTTATAGCTTTCAGGAAGTCCGGCAGCATATTCAATCACCCGGTGATCGAGAAAGGGATAGCGCCCCTCAACTGAATTGGCCATAGCCATCCGGTCGCCCTGCGACGAAAGCAGGTAACCCGACATAAAGATGCTTGATTCAAGATATTGCGATTTGGCCAGGTCGCCCCATTTGCTGAAGTTTTCAGCCAGTGATTTGCCAATGCCGTCAATCGGATCATATCCGCTAAGGCCGGCCAAAACAGGATCGGAAAAATAATTCTGAATCCGGGAAGTATTATGCCAGCGCAACAAGTGAGAATAATAGGGGCTTTCGGTTTCTCCAAGCCTGTAACCAAAAAACATCTTCAGAACGGTTGTTTTGGCTTCCTTCATCATAGGAAGGTAAGGGTAAAGCTTCTTTAACAGCAAAGGCCGGATGTCGGACTGCGGATTGCGGGCCCAGAAACGCCTTATTTTAGCCTCCTTGAAAATATTGTAACCGGCCAGCATCTCATCGGCACCTTCGCCGGTTATAACGACTTTGATGTTCTGCTCCCTCACTTTTTTGGAAAGCATATACATAGGGGTAGGAGCAGTTCTAAGAATCGGGAATTCCGTGTGCCTGATCGTATCGTAAAAGTAGCGCCCGATATCTTCCGATGTGCATGAGAAAGCAGTATGATTGGTATTAAAATACTTAGCTGCTTCAAGCTGGTATGCGGTTTCGTCAAACGCTTTATCCTTGAAACCAATAGAGAAGGTGTTTAAAACGCCTGGTTCAACCTCGTGAATAAATGCGGTGGTTACACTTGAATCAATACCTCCGCTGAGGTATGCTGCAACTTCCACATCGGCCCTGAGCCTGATTTTAACGGCATCTCTGAACAGGTCGCGAAGTTCTTCCGTTGCCTCTTCAATCTTCTTTGTGCTGTAGTCCCTGGGTTCAGGAAAGCTCAGGTTCCAGTATTGCTGGCTATGCACCGATCTGTCGTTCACGATCATATAATGACCCGGCGATACTTCAAAAACATCCTCGAATGGTGTTTCCGGGGTAATGGTGGTCCAGAAGGTGAATATCTGCGAAAGTCCCCTGTGGTTAACGGCTCTCCTGACTGTTGGAATCTGGAACAGACCTTTGATTTCGGAGCAGAAAATAAACTGGTTTTCTGCGCGGGTAAAAAAAAGTGGTCTGATCCCAACGCGATCACGTGCAAGGAATAGCTCTTCTTTTTCTTTGTCCCAGATGGCAATGGCAAACTGCCCGACAAACTGCTGCAGACAGGCTGGCCCCCATTGGGCATAAGCCTGAAGTACTACTTCGGTATCAGTTTGGGTAGTAAACCTGATCCCCAGCTTTTCGAGATCGCGTTTTAACTCGATATAGTTGAACAACTCACCGTTATATACAATCCAGTATCTTTTGTCTCTGACCGATATGGGTTGCTGGCCCGAGGAGAGGCCGATGATACTCAAACGCACATTTCCTAAACCGATTCTTTTGCCAAGATAAATTCCGCTTTCATCGGGCCCACGGTAACGAATGGCCGTGAGCATGGCGGTCAGTTGTTGCTCAGTCGGAGCGTTTTCGGCAGCCGGGAAATTAAAAATTCCTGCAATACCACACATAGTTATCTGGCTTAGTTAAGTTTCCGGCTGATAAAGCCAGCGATGGCATTCACAGATTCGAAATTTCCTTCAAGTAATTCTGAATCGGCAGCTTTTATTTTGAAATTATCTTCAATAAAATTGATAAGAGAAAGAAATCCCATTGAATCAAAAATTCCTTCAACAAAGATCAGGGTATCATCTTTAACTTTTTCAGCCGGAACAAATGATGTTTCAACGATAAATTTTTTTAACTGTTCTTTAACAGTAGCAATATCAGTCATTTTAGTCAAAAATTATAATGTTACAATTAGAAAAACTGCGATTTAACGCAACTATTTAGGTTCACCTGATAAACCGGTTTTCTGGCCGTTTGTTTCAATGACATCAACAATTCTCTGACAGAATAAAGGGGCGACCTTATTGGCAAACATGCCATTGGGATGCGAATCGTTTTCTCCAACTGCATATTCCGGTTTCAGAAACTGCCCACCTTCTGTTTCAAGGCTGTAGAAATCCCAAAGGAAGATATTATCGCCTTCAGTGTCCCAGTCCTTTATCACCCAATCAACAAATTCCCTGGTCTTTTCGGCTTCTTCAGGTGTGGTTTGCGATTCAACAAGGGCTGCCGCTGTCCAGATCAGAAACTTTGTTTCAGGGAACTGCTGAAGTTTCTCTTTAATTGCCAGATATTGCGATTTATAATTCTCTAGCGTTTTTTCGGATGAATTCAAGTCGGCTGAATCGCCACTTTCCAATATATTTCCTACCGGGAAGCAATGCTTGAAGATGATCATGTTGAATTCTTTGGTAAGCATTTCAAGTGTTGGTTCTTCCTGGAAGGCGTTTTCGCCGGAATTTCTAACCCAGATATTGTAATAGTCATAAGGGTAATTGTTCCAGCCATAAGGTTCTGCCTTGGGAAAATTCTGTTCGGTAATATAATAATTGGTGCTGTTGGTTTTGTTGTATTCAGCAAACCATTCAGGGACAGCTTCATATTTATTAAAAAGTGAAGTTACCTTTTTAGCACCTGTTGCTTTTCCTTTCCAGATCACATGTCCGGTGCTATGATGCAGGAAACCAATTTTGTACGCATCTTCAGAAGGGGCCATTTTCTTCTCATTTTTGCATCCGGAAATAAAAAATATTGAACTGGCTAAAGCAGTGATCGCGAAAATTGATACTTTTGTCTGAAACATAGTTATTGATATTTGGTTAATAATTCAATATTTTGATAATTTAATCACGTAATACTTAAAAGGTGTTATTCAACTCTTTCCACTTTTTTGTGTTTTTAGCGATTTCATTCCTGTTATATTACGGATTAGGACAGAAATTCAGGCAACCGGTATTATTGGCTGCAAGCATCTGTTTCATTGCAATACTTTCCCCAAATTTAGTACTTTTTACCTTAACATTCATCACTTTAAATTATTTTTTAGGAAGGGCGCTTGAAAATCAGATAGATACTAAATGGCGTCTAAAAATATTCTGGACTGCCATTTTTACCAATGTGGGCATCCTTTCATTTTACAAGTACATCAACTTTTTGTTCGAGAACATCAACGATTTGTTAAATCTATTCACTATAAACAACAGTATTCCTTATTTGTCTTTAATAATTCCTGTAGGTATCTCCTACTATACTTTCCAGGCCCTCGGATATATAATCAGAATAAACAGACGAGCTGAAAAGGCCGAGCATAATTTCATAAATTTTGCCAATTACCTTGCCTTCTTCCCTAAATTCCTTGCAGGTCCGGTTGAACGGTCAAACCATTTTTTTCCTCAGATAAATGCCGGAATTAGTTTTAAGGAAGAAAATGTAACGGCCGGCTTGAGGCTTTTTCTTTGGGGAATGTTTAAAAAAGTGGTTATAGGCAATAACCTGGCGGCTCCGGTGGGATTGGTTTACGAGAATGTTCACAACTATTCAGGATTTCCTCTGATCGTAGTTTTCTTTCTTCAGGCTATCCATCTTTATTGCGATTTCTCAGGTTATACCGATATGGCTTTGGGAATTGCCAGGATGTTCGGAATAAAACTGACGGATAATTTCAATAGGCCTTTCTTTGCCAAAAGTGTTGGGGAGTTCTGGCGTAGGTGGCATATTTCTCTTTCATCCTGGTGCAACGATTTTATTTTTTCCCCTTTTATTGTGAAATACCGCCGTTTTGGGAACAGGGCAGCCATTGCCGGAATATTCATCACCTTTTTTGTTATCGGAATCTGGCATGGGGCAAACTGGACTTTTGTAGTGGTGGGTTTGTTGCAGGGTATAGCAATCAGCTATGAATTTGCTACAAAAAGGAAAAGGATACAGATAGCCTCAAAATTAAATGCCCGTGTTGTTGAATTTATCAGCCGAACGCTTACTTATCTCTTCTTCGCACTGACGTTGGTTTTTTTCAATGCTCATTCGATCGGGGATGCGTTCTATTTTTTAACACACATGTTCACAAAATTCAGTCTGAATTTATCAGGGAATAAACTGATATTTGATGCAATTGGGTTCCTGATTGCTTCAGCTTCTTTCGGGGTGCTTTATCTTATCGAGATATTCCAGGAGAAGGGCGAGGATATGGAAAAGTTCTTTTTACAACTTCCCCGGCTGGTTAGGTGGGTTTGTTATTACATTCTGATCGTGGCTATATTCCATTTCAGTGGAGCAGATGATACCTTTGTGTATCTTCAATTTTAAAGTAACAAGATTTTAACAACATGAAAAAGTATATTTTCCACGGCCTTTTATTTGCATCTCCGATTATTATTTTTATGCTGGTTATCCTTGTGATAGATCCTTACAATTTTCTTAATATATTTCATGTTATAAGTGATAAGGATAAATTTATTGTCATTCAGCGCACAGATGAGAGTAGCCCCCGCGGAAATATTTTATGGAAGACAGTCAGATTTAAAAGAGATCCGGTTTCAAAGGTCATCATAGGTGATTCTCAGGGGAAGGATATAAATGTTGATCTGATTCAGGAGATTACCGGAGAGAAATACTTTAATTTCTGTTTCCCGGGAGCCAGTTTTAATACTATGTTTGAGACATTCTGGTTCACTGCTAAGCATGCCAAACTTGAAAAGGTTTATTTTCAGGTAGCTTTTATGAATTATAATGCGGAGCGTGAATACGATCTGTTTCATTTTGCTGAGGATTATTTCAAACGGCCTTACCAGTATTTTACGACCAAAGAGATTTTCTTAGATGCGGCAGCCAATATTGCCTGGGTAACAACCCGCAATCCATGGATTGTTTCCAGGTCTTATGAATTTCTTCCCCCGGATGCCATGGAGGATCTGGCACAGTCCCGGCTAAACCTCTTTTTTAGTAAGTATTCTTATCCGAAAAACTATTTACCTGAATTTATTAAAATAAAAAAATACTGTGAGGATAACAATATTGAGTTGTGCTTTTTTATTCTCCCGGTATATGAAGGTGTTAACAGGCACCTGATTAAAGTTGGCCTCGATGATGAAAAATTAAGGTTCAAAGAGGATATCATGTCTCTGGGGACTACCATTGACCTTGATCTGCTTACCGAGATTAAGTCTAACCGCAACAACTTCTTCGACTATTTCCATCCCAACACGTCGATGATGGATTCACTTGTCAGAAAAATATGGATTAAAGAGGAATAGACTATTTAATTTCAATTCCATTTTGAATAGACGCATCCTTTAGGGCAGGTTTGGTAAAGAACAACAAACCCGGCGGCAAAATCCTGAAAATTCGTAAATTCATAATATATTTTTCAGGGTTTTGCGACCTTTTGTGATAATTTTTTAAAACCCGCTCTTGATATAATTTAACAAAATTAAATAGGGTCTGCTGAAAAACTCAAAAAAGACGACACCTTTTTACGTTGCGGTGCTCTGCACCTTAAAATACTCTTATTCTGCGATTTACTACCAATGTTTGACTTCGTCGAGCCCTTCGGGGTTCGCCACTCTGTGGCTCTGACTGATAAAAAGCGGTGTAATTCGCAAACCAGATGCACGGTTTTTTGATGTTATTACCCTGTTTCCATTCACCTGATTTTCTTTTTCACAATGTAGTAGTTTTATTTTGATGTATATAGATATTTTTCAGCAGGCCCTAAATAGCAGGTTTACGTCAATTTTATTCAGTATTTCGACTTTTTCCCTGCCGAATTGAAAGTCAGTTTCGTGTCAAATACCACGCTCTGCGGAATTTTGTATGCGGCTAGTTTATCGGCACAATACTGCCTTATGGCCTCTTCACTGAAATCTGGCAGATCTGATTCGTTTACAAAAACGGTTGCTTTAATGGCTTCTCCCGTAACGTCGTCCTGCTCAGCAGATATCGTGCAATCAATAACACCCGGGTAGGTAACAATAACCGCCTCAATTTCTTTGGGACTGATTCGGATGCCCCTAACCTTGATGATTTCTTTGGCCCTGGATTGCATGAAAATAAAGCCTTCGTCATCAACCGTAGCAATGTCCCCGGTATAAAGCCAGCCATCCCTGATGGTCATAGCGGTGGTTTCCGGATCTTTGTAGTAACCGGCCATAATATTATCGCCCTTTGCCAGGATTTCACCGGTTTCGCCCGGTTTGACAGGATTCCCGTTTTCGTCGGCAACCATAAGGGTTACACCCGGTATTCCTCGTCCGAGCGACCCAGGTTTCCGGCGGAGTTCTTCGGGCGGGAGATAGGAAAGACGCGCTGTGGCCTCAGTCTGGCCATACATTACAAAAAACTTAATATCCGGAAAGGCATCGGTAAATTCTTCTATGAATGCCGTATGCAACTTTCCACCTGCCTGGGTAACATATCTCAGCGAATGGAACTTCGTGGTTTTAAAGTCTTTGGTTTTCCTCAGAAGAATCTGATAATGGCTGGGGACACCTGCAAATCCGGTGCAATTGTACTTATTGAGGTCATCAATTACACTGCCGATAAAAAAAAAGGCGTTGTTCAAATGTACCGCTCCGCCAACCCTCAGATGGGTGTGCAGGAGCGACAATCCATAACAATAGTAAAAAGGCATCACCACTTCAATAATGTCGGCTGAGGTCAGCCTCAGGTATTCAATAATTGAGTTGGTGTTGGCGATGATGTTTTTATGTGTGATCATCGCACCTTTTTGCTCACCGGTTGAGCCTGAAGTGAATATAATTTCAGCAATCCGGTTTTCATCAAATGACTGATCTGAAACTGTGATTAAGTCTTCTTCAGGCAGGCCGCACCAGTTTTTTAAAGATGAATCGTCGTAAACCGTAAAGTCATAGCCTGAAAACCGTTGTTGATACTTCTTGCTGACAAAGGCAATGGTCGAACCGGTTTTTTCGATGACTTTGTCAAGATTTTCCAATTCAATTGCCGGGTTTAACGGTACGCAGATATTGCCCGATTTTATCAATGCCAGATATACTGTGATGAAAAACACCGAATTTTCGGTGAGGATAAGTACATAGTTATTTTCACCAACCTCTTTCCCAAAATACCTGGCAGTTTTCAAAACATCGCTCTGCAAAATCGGGTAAGAGATGCTTTCACGACCTACCACCGCCTCCTTTTCGAGGCTTCCGGATTTTTCGAAGAAGTAATCGCAGACATTCATTGATCAGTGGTTAAATAACCGGGAAGAAGAAAGGGTTTGCACGCAGGTAGTCGGTTGTTTTAATCTTCCTGGCAAAGTTGTCGAAAATAACCTGAACCTCTTCAGGGCTCATGCCCATAACATTGCCAACTTCGGCAGTCGGGTATCCATTTTCAAAACCGTACCACATCGGGTCCATAACATCAAAAGGAAGCTGATAAAAGAACTCTTCCTGGGTTT
The DNA here is from genome assembly GCA_038325075.1 of Bacteroidales bacterium. Lineage (GTDB taxonomy): Bacteria > Bacteroidota > Bacteroidia > Bacteroidales > Lentimicrobiaceae > Lentimicrobium. The sequence continues at coordinate 9,947 of JBBQIQ010000066.1, forward strand.
GTTCGGCGCTATAGGTATCAGTTGTGGGCGTACGCTCAATAATTTCCCGGGTTACACCGAGGTACTCAGCCAATTGATATACCTGGGTTTTGTAAAGGTTAGCCTGTGGATAAAGGTCGGCGCCGCCATCACCAAATTTTACGAAGAATCCCTGGTCTATTTCATGCTTATTGGCGGTTCCAATTACGCAATAGTGCATTTTTTCGGCATAGTAATAAACCATCGCCATGCGGCAACGCTGCTTGAGGTTGGATGCAGAAACAATCTGAAGATATTCTTTTACAGGGATGATCTTGCTTTGCTGGTTTCCGGCAGTATCAATAACAGTGAGGTGAAAAACCGGAGGCAGTTTCTGATCGAGACCGGTCTTGTTGATGCCGATCTTTGATTTATCCGTCAATGGGTTGAAATCCGGGAACACTCTTTTAATGGCTTCATCACGCCTTTCATAGCATTTGAAACCTTCGAGTGCCGGCCTGATGTTTTCCACAACGGCCTCAACATTAAACTTTTTGGCAAGTTTTGAAGCCATGCTTTCACTATCGGGGCTTGAATCTTTTTCTGGCATCATCACACCAAAAACCCTTTCCGGTCCCAGGTATTTTGCTGCCAGAGCCATGGAAACAGATGAGTCAATCCCTCCACTGATCCCGATTACAGCGCCTTTGCGTTTATATTTGAAGAAGATTTCTTCTTTAAGCATATTGCCAAGGTGATCGGCCAATGCCCCGACGTCTTTGATTTTCAGTATGTCTTTTGAAAAGGGTATTTTTGTCATATTATTAAATATTTTGGTTTTAGTTTACATATCAACAAATATAAACAGATTCTGCTCAAAAATGATGAAATGGGTTCAAAACTCACCACAGATTGGTAGTTTTAATGCCGGAAAGTGACTTCTTAACCCAAATGGTTTGAAACGCTGCTTCCGGTTCAGGAAAAAGTAGCGAAAAACTCAGTTTCCTTCCCACTCCCGATAAAACTCATCCAGAAATTTCAGCATAAAATCATGCCTTGTCTGCGCCATTTTCCTGCCGGTTGAAGTATTCATCAGATCTTTGAGCAATAGCAGCTTTTCGTAAAAATGGTTCAGGGTAGGTGCAGCGCTGCTTTTATAAGCTTCCTTGTCCATATTGAAGTCAGGCGGAATTTCAGGATTGTAGATTTCGCGGTTTTTGTGGCCTCCGTAGTTGAAAGTGCGCGCAATGCCAATGGCGCCCATCGCATCTAAACGATCGGCATCCTGAACCACATCAAGTTCCGGCGAACTGAACTGCCTTGCCTCTTTTCCTCCCTTGAAGGAGATATTTTTGATAATCTGCTGAACGTGAACAATTGTCCCTTCGGGCAAATTCAATGAGCTTAAAAACTCTCCGGCCATCCGTGGGCCAATACTTTCATCACCGCCATGAAATTTTGAATCGGCAATATCGTGCAGCAGTGCCCCAAGTTCAACAACCAGGAGGTCCACATCTTCTGTTTCCGCTATTTTCCGGGCTGTTTTCCAAACCCGGTAAACATGCCACCAGTCGTGCCCGCCTTCAGCCCCGGAAAGGGTCTTTCGAACATATTCAATGGTCAAATGTATAATTTCAGCCTTATTCACCGGATTAAAGTTGCCTGTTATTGCTGTGTTATCTGAAAACTTCTTTATAAACAGTTACCTTTTCAAGCATCTTCATGTTTACTTCAACCCCAATTCCGGGTTTTACAGGGACATCCATTGTACCATCCTGATTCACAACGAATTCCGGATCAACGATATCTTCTTTGTAATAGCGTTTGCTTGCTGAGATATCGCCCGGAAGGGTAAAGTTGGAGAGTGATGCCAGCGCCACATTGCCTGCGCGGCCAATACCCGATTCAAGCATACCACCATGCCAGACAGGAATCTTCATAGAAGCACAATAGTCGTGGATAAGCTTCGATTCGCTGAAGCCGCCTACCCGTCCAGGCTTGATGTTAATGATGCGGCAACTGCCGAGCTCAATGGCTGCGCGGGTATCGTCGAGCGAATGAATGCTTTCGTCGAGGCAAATGGGTGTTTTTAATTCCCGCTGCAATTTTGAGTGGTCAAAAATATCTTCATATCCCAAGGGCTGTTCAATCAGTGAGAGACCAAATTCATCCATCTTTTTAAAAAGACCAATGTCAGCAAGTGAATAGGCTGAATTGGCATCTACCTGCAGCAACAGACCAGGAAATTCCTGTCTCAGGGTTTCGATAAACTGCATATCAAATCCCGGGGAGATTTTAATTTTTATTCTTTTATAGCCTTCTGAAAGATAGCCTTCCACTTTTTTAACCAACTCAACCACAGATGACTGAATGCCAATACTGACCCCAACATCAACCTTCTGCCTGGTGCCGCCCAGCATCTTTGACAAAGAAATGTTTTGCGATTTGGCAAAGGCATCCCACAAGGCCGCTTCCAGCCCGGCTTTGGCCATCATGTGCCCGCGCACTTTGGCATACAGGGCAATGGCTTCGGCCACATCTTTCAGGTCTTTACCTAAAACAGAAGGAATCAGAAAATCCTTCAGGATATGCCATGCCGTTTGCACGGTTTCGTAGGAATAGAATGGGGTGCCTTCGGCCACGCTTTCGCCCCAGCCAGTGATGCCTTCACCCTCAACTCTTACAATGATGTGTTCCTCATCATATTCGGTGCCCATGGAGGTGACAAAAGGGCTCACCAGTTCCATTTTAATGTGGCGGAGTTCAATGCTTTCTATACGCATAACAAGTTAATATTGAATGATAAAACAAGGTAGTTGACATTCTATTTCTTCATGACCCTGAGAATTGGGAATGCTTCACCCTGTTTTAGCAAATGTCTGTATTTTTCGTAAGTAACCACCCCCAACATGGATTTGGGCTCTAAGGCGATAACCGCCAGATTTCCTTTGAGTTGGGCAGTGGAAATAAAAATGTATTTTCCCTGAAGCTGCTTAGGCTGAAGAATCCTGACTTCAACTATCGGGTTCGCAATCGTATCACCCTCAAAATCAATTGAATCAAATCTTTGAACCAAATATTGCTCAATAATGTCTGTCGTGCCCGGCTGAAAAGCCATTTGAGCCAGGCCCTGCCTGTCAGTCCAATCGGTAATTTCTGTTAAATCAGCCGGAATAAGATAGCCAAAAGGCTTTCTTACATCTGTTATAGAACTTACCACAGGCCGGTAGTCTTTTACTTCGACTATTGAATCTTTGCCGGTCATGTATGAGAAAACCGGAAGAAGCAAAGTCCGACCGTTGCGGATATGTTCCGATTGTATTGAAACAGATTTATCTGAACTTTCTTCAGATAGTTTTTTCCGTTCGCTGCTGACTATATTAACGATGGCTTTCTTATAATTATAGGCGAATTCCAGCAGACCGCGCATACCGGTCATCTGGCTTATGGCGCGGGTTTCCAGGTTTTCAGTAAAGTTGTCTGTTCCATTCATGCCTTCCTGTATAAACGATAAGGTGTTCTGAATCCCAAAACTCTGGCGGCCATCGTTGATGTCGAAAGTGCTGTGACGGGTATAGCCACTTCCGGGTACATCGCCCGGGCAATAAACAAACGAAGAGAAGTTGCGGGCATACAGGTAGTCAAGCAGATAGGGGAGTGCCTTTTTACCTGAAAAATCTCTGATCTTTCCCGAAACATTCAGGTTGGTGGTTGTGCCAAGTGTTACCTGCGAATTTTTCCTGATCCCGTTTTTTTTCCAGTCTTCGCCATAAGGAGAATATTCATGCACGTCCATGGATACTTCAAACAGGTACTTGTCGAAGAACGTATGCAGGGCGGTAGTTTCAGGTTCTGTCAATATTAAGTGGTTGCGGTTGAGATCAATCTGATTTGCATTTCTTCTTTTATTCAGTTCCGATCCGTCAGGATTTACCTGTGGTACGATGGCAATCTCAATTCGATCGAAAAGATATCGGTTTTCAGGTTTTATAAGTTCCCGTGCAAGTAAAAGCGCACCTTCCTTGCCCGATTGCTCATTGCCGTGCTGCTGGGCGAAGATTAAAACCTTGATTTTAGATGGATCGTTTCCGAAAACGGTCGTTGACAACTTCAGGGCATAAATGTTCCGACTCTGAGTTGATTGTCCGATGATTTCCGTATTCAGTAAGTTGCCGGCTTCATCAAGCTGATTGATGAACCCGGTTAATTCATCGTAAGATGTAACTTTGGCAAACTTTTTTTCCTCAGATGGTGTCAGCATCGTTTGGGCAAAAAGGCAGGATGAAAAGAAGATAAAAGGGATAAAAAGTAACTTTTGCATATTTACTGTCGGATTTATACAGATCTCCGGCCTGGTGGCAGGTAGTCTTAATGCAAATGTAGGGGATTAAATAAAAAAGACAGAAATTTTCTGCTTTTACAGAAAATTCTGCCTTAAAATTTTAGGATTTATGATTTATCCGTGCAATCGTGAACCGATCAGGTGGATAAATTCAGCCCTGGTTTTATCAACCAGGAATGCGCCGGTAAAATCGGAAGTGGTGGTAACAGAATTCTGTTTCTGAATACCCCGCATGCTCATGCACATGTGCTGGGCCTCAATAACAACAGCTACACCCAGTGGTTTCAATGTATTCTGGATCGCTTCCTTTATCTGGGTTGTCAGTCTTTCCTGAACCTGCAGGCGACGTGCAAAGGCATCGACCACACGGGGGATTTTACTCAAACCTACAATGTGCCCGTTGGGTATGTAGGCCACGTGAGCCCTGCCAAAGAAAGGGATCATGTGGTGTTCGCACATCGAATAAACTTCAATATCCTTCACCAGTACCATCTGCCTGTAATCTTCCTTGAACATAGCCGAACGGAGGATGTCTTCGGGTTTCAGGTCGTAGCCGTGGGTAAGAAACTGCATGGCTTTTGCAACCCGTTCCGGGGTTTTTTCAAGGCCTTCCCGGTCAGGATCTTCACCAATAAGTTTGAGGATTTCACGATAATGGGTGGCCAGTTTTTTAATTGTCCTTACATTGTAAAGATCTCTTTTCTGGTATCCATCGGCTATTTCATAATCATCCATCATGTTTTCAATGATCATGTCTTTTACTATTTCACTGCTCATAATTCAGGTTTTAAATAGGTTTAATATTCCCGAAGTATTCAACAAAATTTCTTTCAGTTTCAAAGAGCTTTACACTGTAAAGGCTTGCTCCTGCCTGCGAAATCGTTTCTTCAAGCTGTTCCCAGATGGCTATTGCCAGATTTTCTGATGAAGCCAGTTTCCCCTCCATAAAGTCAACTTCAAGATTGATATTTTTATGATCGAGTTTGTTGACTACCAACTCGTTGATAATCCTGCTCAGCTCTTTCAGATTGATCAGAAAACCCGTTTCAGGATCCACTTCCCCTTTCACTGTGACAAAAAGCTCATAATTGTGCCCGTGCCAGTTTGGATTTGAACACTTTCCAAAGACTTCGAGGTTTTTCGCATCATTGTAATCCGGCCTGAAAAGCCTGTGGGCAGCATTGAAATGTTCCTTGCGGGTAATGTAAATCATATCTGTAGAAATTATTACCAAAAGTAATTCATAATACCATTGGGGTTGCTTCTGGAATATTTTTTATTTGTTTAACAAAAAATACAGAACATTAAACAAGAGATTCTTGGAAAGGTTTTAGAATATTCAAATTATTATGAATAAATTCTGATTTTGGGTATGGCTTGTGTATATTCCACGTTGATGGCGGGGCAAGTTCAACGTGTGAATCCAACACGAATATAGGATCTTCCGGTTAACAAATATATAATTGTATATCAATGATATAAAGAATATTAGTACAGAATGGATGCAAGAAAAAAAGCCAATTACTCGAATAATCCATGCATCTATTTTGTGCAACAATCAATAACTTTGACATAGTCAGCCACAGAGTGGCGTAACATTGGTAGAAACATGTTGGTTAAAATGCGTTTATGGCCAGCCTGACTGCGTCAAGCAGACAGGTGCAGCGCACCGCAACATGAAAAACTACAGAAAGTACTGAGTTTTTCACCAGGCCCAAATATATTCGGAATATTATTGTTTTTTTCTCAGAAAGAAGGCCACTTCAAACGATGTAAAAATAACATAGAGGATGAAAAAGCCGATGATAAAATTAACCGCGTCGTATCTGTGGGTAAGCGCATATACGACAATCACTGCCAGATACAGCAAAAGCCTGATGATTGAGTTGGCCATAAAAGCGGTGACAAATCCCGATGGAGAGGAAACAAGTTTCTTCTGGATAAAATAAAACGATATCAGGGTAGCAGCAACAAAGAAAACCAGCAGGTATGGCAGGGCGGGGCTAATAAATTCCGGGGGCAAAAACATCGCAACAGCGATGAAAATCAATCCGGTAATGGTTGCTAAAATAAGCAGTTGCTTCGTAAACAATCCTGGTTTTTGGTTCACTCGTCGTTTTTTGAATTATTTAATTCTTTGATCAACAGCCACATCGAACCTGCCACCGCAGCAAGGGAAAGCACTATGGTAAAAACCGGGAACCGGAGTTTTATCCAATGATCTAGTTGATAGCCGCCAAACACCCCTGCAGCGATTAAAAGTCCCATCTGGAAAGCCATCGCCGAATACTTGCCATAAGATGCAAAGGGATTCCGGTTTGGGCTATCAGGCTTGTTCTTCGGCATATAATACCGGTGTTTCTTCGGTGACATTGTCCATGCGGCAGGTCCCGGTAAATTTTGCCCCGGGCTCAATTGCCAGCTTGCCAGTGTAGATTTCCCCGGTCACGACTGCGGTCGCTTTAAAGGAAAGCAATTCTTTTACTTTAATAATTCCGTTTACCCTGCCTTCGATATCGGCATTGATGCACTTGATCTCACCTTCCACCGAACCGGTGGATCCTAGAATTACCTTGCCACCTGCATTAACGGTACCGTTCAATGTGCCGTCGATCCGAATGTTGCCGTTCGACTGTATATCGCCGGTAATAGAAGTTCCCGACTGTATCAGGTTGGCTGATGAAGGGGGTTCAGGAATCGTATTTTTGGCCATAATGTTGAGTTAAGGATTATTCTTTCGGAATGTTCCGGATTCAGTTTTGCAGGTAATTCTTCTTAAAGAACTCCAGGTATGCTTTGGTGTTTTTCTCTTTAAAAAACACCGGATAGTTTTCCGAAGAGATTAGAAACTGCTCGAAAGTACCTTCCCGCATACCCGAAAAAACATAGGTATCCTCTTTAATACCGTTGAAGTAGCGGAGTGCTTTATCAACTTCGGCAAAGCTGCTTACGGTAATCATCTGACGGTTATTGTCGAGCAGGACACTGTTAACCTGTATGTTTTCGACACTGTAGTTCTTGGTATTGAAGTCGGTAATTCGCACCTTGGTCCCATAAACATTCACGGCAGTGCCATCTACAACCAGCGCATAGAAATGGGAAGCCGACGGATTAACCTTATACATGGAGAAATCAATGGGCTTTTCAACTGCCTTGCTTGTGTCGCTCTGCGCCGTTTCCGGAAGGCCTGCAGTCTGGGCTTCCTGTCCAAGTAGTTTACGGGCCATAGGCACAACATCGCTTTTCGGGTATTTTGCAATGAGATTGGTCAGCTCCACTTTCATGGTGTCGAGGCTCTCGGTTTTGCCCCTCGAGACCGCTTTCAGGTAAGCGAAGCGGGGCATGAGATTCTCATCGTTATAATTGGCAAGCGCATCTTTGCAATAGATGATGGCCGTACGGTATTGTTGCCGTTCAAAGGCGAGGTAGGTCTCTTCGTATAGCGTGGTAACCCGGTTGCGGGCTGCTTCAAGCTCGAGTTTATAATTAGGGTCTTTCAGTATTTTGGCATAATCACTTTCAGGATACCCGGTGATGATTTTGTTTTTGTATTTCTCCATATTGGTCGAATCGCCCTGATCGCGGTAAGCCCGGTATAAATGGTAACCCGATTGTAACACATTGGTGTCGCCCGGAAATCTGTCAATAAGCATCGTAAAAGTCTCAATGGCTTTTGGTTTGTCGAACAACTCTTCAAGGAAGATCATCCCGGCATTAAAAAGGCCATCGGCAATCAACACATTGCTTGATTCGATCATTTCGGTTGTAAACGGAAGATTTTTAAGATAGGTATCGCGGCTTTTGAAATCAGCGCCTCCCTTGCCTCCTTTTTTATCTCCTCCGGTTGAGTCCGAAGGGATGTCTCCCGTTTCATCGGTCAACTCTTCCATCACCATCTGGCGCTTGTTGCTCAGCCTCCAGTTGTCTTCCAGTCTGCGCCTTCCCCATTTGCGCACAAATTCGGAGAAGCCCATACTGATGGCCGATGGATTGTAAAAATACCATCCTCCGCCACCGATGGAGGCCATTCCCTGGGTCTGATCTACAATCTGCCGTCCCTGTAACCCGGCTCCGGCCATCATAGCCAATTCTTCTTCTTCCTTCCGTCTTTTGGCCTCTTCCTCTTTCCGTATAAATTCAGCAATGGCTTTATCGATGATTTTATTCCTGTCAGCCTCCGACATGTTAGCCAGGCTTTGCAGGCTGTCCTGAATATGCACCGTTTGAAGATAACCCACAAGCCGGGTCAGGATATCCGTTTTGGCATATATCTTCTCGTAATCCGGAAAATCCTTTGGCAGGAACATGATCGTGCTGTCATAGTATGCCTGAGCCTGGCCATAGTCCGGCCTTTTGAAATATATATCGGCTAACCGCAGCGAAGAAATCGATTTCTGGTAATCGTTGTTGACGCTGCTGGCAACCGAATTCCTGAGGTATCTTACACCCAGGGTGTCATTCTTGTTTTTAAAGGCAATATCGGCAAGGGCATAATAAATCTGGTCGCGGAAGTCCTTGTTTTTTATGTCTTTCAACATCTTTTCAAGTTCCTTCACAATCATCTTTTTGTCGCCACTGTTGGCACTGTATGCACGGGCCAGGTTTATACGGGCATTAAAGGCCATCTCGAATGAAGCAGTTCCTTTGATTACTTTGGTGTAATACTCACGTGCCCGAACATCCTTTTTCTCAAGCTGATAAATCTGTGCAAGGATAAAATTGATGCGGGTGCGCAGTTTTGCATTGCGGTTCAATGGAATGGCCTTTTCGAGTTGTTCCCTTGCTTTACTGTAATTCCCCTGCGCAATATACATATCGGCATAAGCCAGTGGCAGGTCTTTTCTGACTATCCAGGGCAACTGCAACTCGGGCTTTTCATTTTGTATCTCGTCGTAGATTACAATGGTCTTGTCATATTGTTTCAACTGTTTGTAGCAGCGTCCGGTCCAGAGCTGGGCTTCGTATTTTGCCGGATCGTTGCTGTATTGTTTGCTCACATATTCGAAAGCACGACGCGCGGCGTTGTAATCCTGCTTGTAGAAATTGGCTTTCCCGATAAGCATATAGCTCTGTATCACCCATTTAACGTGCTCTTTTTTATCAAAAAACATCGAATGTTTCTGAATCACCTTCGAAGCTTTCTCAATGGCCCTGTCCATGTTGGGGTTGATCGCCTGCGAATTGCTTTGCGTGCCGTAATTGTACACCGGCAATACCGATGTGTAGTTATCGCGTGCGCTTTTCCGCAGATCGGCAATGCCTTCTTTCAGGCCCTCATTGCCATTCCAGTATGCATTGTAGTGTGCTGTAACGTTATGGTATGCCCGGCGGGTAAAGGTATTTTTTTTGGTGGAACAGGCCCCTGATAGCATGATAACGGCTATACACCAAAGAAAGACGGAACGGTGATTTAAAAATTTTGAAGTCAAGGATATGCAGGTTTACAGTTCCACTAAATAACTGATAATTTGCAAAAATATTTTATTTTTTTGAATCGGAGCTGACTATAATTAAATATATGTATTCCAATATTATCAGAAATGCTGTTGGCGATGTCTGGAAAGGGCGCTGGCAAAGATGTTATGAGTACACAAATAGGGTTAACATCTGGTATGGATACGACATGTCGTGTCCTTACTGAATGTTAATGATAGCCCGGAAGTTCAGCCCTCTACCCCGATTTTTCAGATGAGGAGTCAGAATCAACAAAACGTACCTTCTGTGCAAGCTATCTCGCAATTACAATTTTCCCGCTATTGATTGATTTTTCATTTCCAAACTTAAACAAATAAATTCCAGGTTGCATTTCTCTTGTATCCCATCTTGTTTTCTCACCGGTTAAGGGTATCTGAGCGACGGCACGCCCATAAATATCCGAAACCGAAATAAGGCCACTTTTTATTTTTGTGCTTTCAAATACCACATATTCATTAGCAGGGTTGGGGTAAACCCGTAAGGCAGTTTCTAATGGTTCGTTAATAGCCAGGGTAGTATCTACATTCACATAAAGGGTGTCGCCCCAGGCGCTGCTGCCGCAATCGTTGAAGTTAAAGGCCCTTATTCCGGCTGTGCCTTTAAAGGTGCTATTCCAGGTTACAATGGCCGAAGTGCTATCGGAGGTTAGTGTTCCGGCAGCCGATGGGGAAAGCTCCCATACATAACCGTTTGAATTTGCCGCTGCCGGCAGGGTGTAGTCACTTTGTGAAGTAACAGAGGTATAAACCCATGCAGGCCCTTGGGGTTGAGAAGGAATGGCCGGTGCATAATAATCGCAGTCTTTTATCTCGAAAAACCAAGCATCAATGTCACTCTCGAGTATGGTACAATTCACATCTCCATCACTGTATCCGGTTTCACTCGCAATTATATACCGGTAATCATCAATTTTAGCTACTGAATGTTTGTTCATATACTCATTTGAACGTCCTCCAAAACATTGCTGCCAAAGCAGTACGCCGTTGGCATTGAGTTTTGCAAACCATACATCTATCCATTCCGGATTAGAATGGTTGCCCGAAACATCTCCATCATTGGATGCAGTTTCACCAAAAATTATAATTTCTCCAGTGCTGTTAGTGAAAATTGCATCAGGAGTATCCCTGTCCGTACCACCAAGGCTTTTTTGCCAGACAATTTCGCCCAGGGTATCTGTCTTTATAACCCATATATCCGGATTGGTACTGTCACCACCAGGTCCGTGATGACTGGTAACATCTCCGTCGTTAGATTTAGAGAATGCAGCTATAATATATCCGTCAGCTACTTCTGTAATATTCATTCCTCCCTCATAATAACTTCCGCCATAACATTCTTGCCAGAGGATATTGCCTTGCAAATCGAGTAC
>JBBQIQ010000067.1:0-20846 GCA_038325075.1 Bacteroidales bacterium
CGGCACCACCCGAGGTTGCGTAACCCAGAACATCATTGTTACCAATCCAGAGTGAAAAGAAAGTCGCATTGGCAGCCACGGCATCGGCAACGACTGAAGTTGATGCAGACGATGCAAATCTGACAAAATAAGGATTGGCAGTTGGCGGTACAGTAAGAAGACCGGCAGGGTTACCGTATCCGGGAATAACCAGGTGATATGACTTGGCCCCCGGTACACCGAAATTATGAACTGCATAGCCCACAGGAGCAAGAGCACCCGGTATTCCGGTTGGTGATCCGCCTGCTGAAACTGGTCCGAGTCCGCTGACGCCAAGACAATTGGCAGAAATTCCTAATTTCAGTTTCCCTGACAACAAACCATCTTCGTTGGTAACGACTGGTTGAATAAAATTACTTCCACCGGCCAAAGCCAATTGTCCTGCAATCAGATTAGCATAAGAGTAAGATTGCCCTGAGGTATAAAGTGCACCATCGGCATATCCGGCAGTAAGCGAATTACCCAGCGAAACATAGCGGCTAAAATCAGCCGTACCGGGTTTTGGTGTAAAATCGTCAATCTTTGGTTCGCAGGAAACTGCAACCAGGAGTAATAAAAAGTATGCGATGTATCTTGATTTCATGAGTTGGTTCATTTTGTGATCAGAAATTATAAGTTAGACCAAACCCCGGAATATAAACACTTGATTTAAAAGTGCCTCCAAAATTATCCGGTTTATATTGCTTTGTAGCTTCCATACCCATGATATAAAGGAAGGAAAGGTCAATGGAGAGTTTTTCGATTGGGTTGTATGAGAGGCCAAGGGTTAAGCCAAGGTTGTTAAGGCTGGGTGTTTCCGGTGAAAAGTATTCTTCATTAACCGGTGATGGGTCATAGTATCCACCTGCCCTGAAAGCCAGTTTCTCATTTAAAGTGTATTCACCGCCAAGCCTTACTATCAGTTTGTTTTCGTATAACCGGGGATTTCTGGAATCGGCCAGGGCCGGAGTGTTGGTCTCAAAGTCAAAAATCAATGAATCATAAACACTCCAGAAAACATAATTCAGGCTTAAGCCAATCATTAAGTCTTCAGTAACATTGTACGAGGCACCCAGATCAAGGTTAGCTGGTAATGGTAAAGTGGTGGTCACTTTATTATCAGCCGGGAAATTTCCTGCAAGGGAGGCCGGAACCGTAAATTTGGCATCAGCTCCGCTGACTTCCATCAGCACTTTTGATCTGAAGTCAATACCAACACTCAAATTCTCGATTGGTTTTACCATAACGCCAATATTGAATCCCATGGCAGCATCAGAGCCATTCAGGTTAACACTTCCATCGCCATCGGGTCCGGTCAGCGGCAGGGCTTTGGTAAGATCAAATTTTCCGGTTGCATAAACAAAGCCAAGTCCCACTCCGATCATGTCATTCACTTTAAACGAAACGGTAGGCTGAAAGAAAATGGCCCTTAGTGATAAATCCTGAATCAGGTAGCGTCCATCCCAGTCTTTGCCCCATGATAAACTGTTACCGTATGGGGTGTTTATGGCCAATCCTGCACTAAACCTGTCAGAAATCTTAGCCGCACCATAGAAGTAGAATGGTGTACCCAGCGGATTATCTGAAGTAGCAGTGTATGCGGACGGCTCGTTTTTCCGGAAAGCAGTGAATGAACGTATCGGGCTCATCCCTATAGAAAAACTGTATGAGGGTTTCATAAAAGCGAGCCCGCCCGGATTGTAAAACATTGAACTGGCATCGAGACTAAGGGAAGTGCCAACCAGACCCATTCCGATCTGTTTCTGGCCATGCAACCCAACCTGATAGCCACCTGCATAAACCCCACTGCAAAGTGAAGTGAATACAACCAAAAGCGTAATTAATTTTCGCATAGTGTGTTCTGTTTGGTGAAAAAAGGGGTTTAATTCCAAATATTCGGCAAATGTACATAATTACATTTGTTTTTAACAGGATTAATTAAAGACGGACCTTTAAACGTTTGACTGCCATTAAAGGTTCTGGAATTACAACTTCCAGTCTATCGGAAGTTTCCCGTTTTTTTCAAGCCATTTATTGACTCCAGAAAAGTGCCGGCAACCAAAAAACCCTCTGTAAACGCTCAAAGGTGAAGGATGTGGCGCTTCAAGAATAAGGTGTTTTCCCAAATCTATCAGATTCTTTTTATTCCGGGCATAATTCCCCCAAAGTAAAAAAACAAGCCCGGTATGACGCTCCGACAAGTTCCTGATTGCTGCATCTGTAAATTGCTCCCAGCCATTGCCCTGATGAGAACCTGCCTGGTTGGCCCTTACAGTGAGGGTAGCATTGAGCAAAAGCACACCCTGATCAGCCCACTTTGACAAATCCCCGCTTTCAGGAAATGGAATTCCCAAATCACTTTCCAATTCTTTCAGAATATTCTGCAATGAGGGCGGAAAGACAACACCGGAAGGAACAGAGAAGCAAAGCCCGTGCGCCTGACCCGGTCCATGATATGGGTCCTGGCCCAGAATAACCACTTTTACCTCGCTGAATGGGGTCCTGTTGAAGGCTTCAAAGATGTTTTTCCCCGGAGGGTATATAACAAATTTTTTCTTCTCTTCCACTAAATATTTTCTAAGTGTCTCAAAATAAGGTTTTTGAAACTCTTCTGTTAAAACTTCCTTCCATTCCTGATCAATTTGTGGATTTATTTGTTCTTGCATGTATTACTTTTTATGTTTTAATGAATAAACAATAACAGACCCCGATTTGAGTTTATAAATCAAAGGGGTTCTTTAATAAAGAATATGTTCCTTATTTAAAGTAAAATTATGAAAAAATTGGGCTTAATTATGTTGGTTGTAATGTCGCTTGGAATAATTCTTTCATCGTGCAAGTCGAGCCAGAAATGTGCTGCTTACGGTGAAGCGAGCAGGTATAAAGTAGAGCGTAGCCGCTAGTACCTCCCGGGCAATATTATTCAGCCTATGATTAAGTTCATGGGCTTTTTTTGATGTTAGCGGCACATTGTTTGATACCTTTGCAATCAGAATGCAATCAAAATTATGAAATATTTTACGCAGCTTACCTTATTTTTTCTGATTCTGATATCGGCGCTTGATTCAAAGGCACAGATTGAAGAAGAATTCGACAGTATTGCCGATAACGTACTTTTTACGAGAGAAATGAATGGAAGCATTATCATTCACTCACAGGGCTGGGGTTTGGAATACCGGATGGGTAGAAGTCAGACAATAAACAAGACCCTGATGTTGGAAGTCAACCTCCTTGAAATGAAAGATGCCAAGGAGATTAAGTCAATTAATCCATTCTTTACAAACACCCGCAGTTACATCTACGGCAAACTAAATGCCCTCTACATAACCAGATTTGGCCTCGGGAGACAACACATGCTTAACCGGAAACCTTATTTCGGGGGCGTGGAACTCAGGCTGTTTTATTTTGGTGGTTTGTCGGTAGCATTTGGCAAACCAGTTTACCTTGAAATCATTAAGCTCGACCCAGGATCATACAGGTATATCACTGTTACTGAACGCTACAACCCTGATGATCATTTCCCTGACAATATTTATGGCAGGGCCCCTTTTACCAAAGGATTCGATAAGTTAAAGCCCTACCCCGGAGGATATATTAAAACAGGACTGGGCATTGATTTTGGGACCATTAACCAAAAACCGAAGACTGTGGAGGTAGGTGCAGTGCTCGACCTGTTTGCCAAACCGGTCCCGATAATGGCTTTTAAAGATGCAAACCAGTTCTTTCTGACTCTTTATGTCAGTTTTGGGATAGGGAAACGGTATAATTGATAACCATCATGTTTTGTAATCTTATCCTGGACTAACGGATAGAATTACTTCTATGATGTAACGTAGGTTGAGGTTGAGGTTGAGGTTGAGGTTGAGAACCTGCATAGAAGGTTATTCCTTATTCGTCATTCGTCATTCGTAATTATAAAGTTAAGGTTAAGCCAGGTATTGTCGTAACCCAATCGAACTCTTTAGAAACTGAGAGGTTACGATTCAACGACAGAGGAGCAGTACAATCCGTATAATATCCAGTACGGGCAGTATAATCAGACGAATGAACTCATCAGAAAAAAAAACTCCCGGTTCAGTAAACCAGGAGTTTAAAATTTAAGGAAGATCCGGTTATTTTTGAATAATTAGTTTACTGGTTACTGAAATCTCCTGATAATCCAGCCTCAGCATGTAAATACCATTGGGTTGATTTCCTAACTGAAAATCTTTTATCGTACCATTAACCATCTGAACTTCACGTTCAATTCTGGCTTTGCCAAGAAGATCGAACAAAGTTACAACTGCCTTCCCGTTCATTCCTGATTTCATCTGGATACTGATAATTTCCGAAGCCGGAGACGGATAAATCCGGAGTCCATTTCTGAATGTCGGTTGTTCAACACCAAGTGCCACACTTCTGAAATTCCAGGTATCGCTCCAGCCGGTTGTGTCGCGGCTACTGATTGCCCTCACTCTCCAATAGTACATATTTGCACTGTCGAGCACATGAAGCGGAATTTTAAATTGCTCAAGCCCGGCAGTTGTCGTTGCAACAATATTGTATGTAACAGCTCCGGTCATTGCAGAATTCGATGCCAGTTCGAGGCTGTATGTTAAAACACCACCGATTTTGTTCCATTTCAGAAATGGCATCAATTCAACATTGGTGGAATTATTGGAAGGCGAATTCAGAAAAACTTTACTAATTGTATTAAACATGCGGGTTTCGGAAGTCAGTGTATCCCTTGAGTGGATTGCGGCTATCTTCCAGAAATACTGGGTGCCGAAAAGGAGTGTATCCGGTTCAAATTTGGTCAGACTACTTACTACAGTATAAGTTTCATATTGGTTAAACTGTTCATCCGTTGCAATGTATATGTTATACTTCAGGAGGCCGTCGATTTTTTTCCATTCAAATAAAACATTCGGGCCCAGGTCAGATGCGTTGTTATCAGGTTTCAGATTTTCGAAGATTCCGATAACCGTAAGACTTCTTGGGTTAGACCACTCTGAAGTGCTGAGCGAATGCCTTGCCCGAACCCTCCAATAATGCTTAAAACCAAACAATAAGGATGAGGTGTTGATTTCGGTAACATTCCCTGAAACCGGCACAATGTATGCAAACGGACTATCAAAAGTATTTACGGTGTCAAACTGGTAATCGTAATGGGTAACACCTCCGACAGCAGCCCATCTGATTTTAACGTTTGGTGCAACCTTTTTCACATCTTCAGCGGGACTGCTGAGCACCGGGCGGACGATTACAGTAAAGCCATTGGATGCTGACCATTCCGAAGTACCTGAATTATCAATCGCCCTGACCCTCCAAAAATATTGCTGGCCAAATATCAGGTTCGACATACGATAGGAAGTCAGCTCAGTTGAAAAGGTCAGCGGAGCAGTGAACGAATTGTCGTCTGAGAGTTGAACTTCATAGTGCAATCCGAGTTGTCCGGCAACTGCATTCCAGTCGAGTAAAACATTTGGCGCAGAACCGGTAGCATTGTTGCCCGGAGAAACCAGTTCCGGCGTATAAATACCGGGCGAAGCCATGGCAATCATAAAAGCCAGTGAAACAAGAACCGAGAGGTATATTTTTTTCATAATTCTGAGTTATTTATTTTCTGTTAAACCAGGTCCGGAATAACCCGGCGATTTGTCTGAATTATTTTACAACAACGAACTTAGCTGTTTTTATTTCGTTTCCTACGGTGAGTTTGAGAAGGTATGTTCCATGACTTAACTCCCCGGAAGGTATGGAAAGTTGGTGTTCACCTTTGCTTAATCGTCCGAATTCAACAGTTTTAACAACCTCTCCCCTCAAATTGAATATCAGGGCAGAAATACTGCTGTTCGATGAAAGATCAAGATTAAAGTTGATTTCTGCGTTAACAGGGTTAGGATAGACATTAATCACACTCTTTGTGCTGCTAACAGGCTGTTCTGGCTTGTCAATACCCACATAGAGCCTGTTCTCATAAATTCCTTTACCATGTGTCGCAATATAAATAGCTCCCAGGTTGCTGACACCAGGAATATCCTCGATCCATGGCCGGTTAGTTATCTGCTGGCGTATCATCATGACAGGCACAGCACCCATACCATTATTTTCGACTGTCCAGTTCGTGTTTGAGCCAAGTGATTCAGTCGTAAAGATACCCAAATCAGTTCCGAGAATCACCCTGTTGGTGTTGGTCATCTCGATAAGGCTTGCATATACAGGCATTGGCGGCAGGTTGCCCTGAACAGAACTGAACACCGGAGTTTGAACCAGTGCATTGGTTGAGTGGAAAACATATTCACTGTTTCCATAATTTCCAAGGGTTACCAGAACATGATTGTCATTATCCGGATCGACACAAACTGAAGTTACATAACGGCCGCTGAAATCATTGATGATAGAATTTGAAATGATACAACCCGAACTTGATACATCGGCGCGGATTGAATCATAAGCCAATGCGATGTTAGCTATGCGAATAAGTTTACCATCGGATGTACCCACAAAAAGGTAGTTGGCATCGGATGAATAAGCCATGCAGGTTGGTATTCCGGTAATGGTAGCTATTTTGAAGAATTTCGGCTCCTTGCTGAAATCGAGAACCTCTTTGGTCATGTAAACGGCATTGGTTACACCAAGGAAGAAGCGTGAAGAAATTACATCCTTAACCCTGACTGAATCCCCCTTTACCAGATTGGATGTAAGGGTATATTTAAAAGGAAATTTTTTAGAACTGTTGTAAGCAGTCTTGCTTTTAACAATGATTTCTTCACCGGCTGTGTATTCTCTGTCATTTGCGACGAAATTAACACTATCCCTGGAATTCACATTGTTGAAACTTTCCCATAACCTGAATGGCGTAATAAATACGGTAGCATTGACACCAGAAATTGTTGCTGGTACAAAATCATTGGCTTCAGATACCCCCAGATCAGCCGAACGGGTCATAAAACCGCCTGTGCTTGAATAGAACATTGAGGTTGGATTGATCATTGACATTTCAACAGATCCACCAATAAAATTAAAGAGTATTTTATTTCCGGTTTCAGGTGTGTTTCCCTGTTTATCAAGAAAAATAACACCATGTCCCTGGGAACCTCCTATAGTACGTCCTTTATCATCGAAGGCAACTGTGTAGAACATAGATGTTAAGTAATTGCGGTTTAAGTCTTTGTAGGTCAACAATCCATCCTCCGATGTTGAAATTCCGTGGTCTGATGCAAAATAAAATTTGCCTGTATTCACCGGATCAGGTACTATTGAATGGAAATAGACGCCGGCCTCACCTAATGTTTTCTGTTGCCATTGGAAAAATCCTGTTTCCTGTATCTTTTTTCCTTCCCAAACATTAACCCCACCCAGGTAAACAAGATCGGGGTTGGTTGGATTGACGGCAATGCAGGCAGAATAGTTACCGCGGTGAATGGTATTTGCACCATTCCCGAATACATTGAATAAGGTGCTGGCACCCGGTGCAATTAGCCGCCAGGTAATTCCTTTATCTTTTGAAATATAAATTCCCTGTAGCTGCCCCAACAGATAAACGCCCACCGTTCCATCAGCAATCAGAACTGCGTAAATGGTTGAAGCGTCTGAAGGAGCAAAAGCAACTTCGATCCTTGACAGCCCTTCCATAGGGAGACTATCCTGCCCGACTCCTGTGGAACGGAGAACAAATCCATTGGCGTCACCAGTTGAAGAAATATAAAGTTTATTCCCAACAGATGCGGCTACAGTGCCGTCAGATGCGACCTTAACTTCTGTGCTCATGGCGTTGAGCGGGTCGGAACCAGCCTGTGCGGGTGACCAGGAAGTTCCGCCATCGGTAGAATACTTCAATCCACCGTTTGTAGCAGCAAATACCTTGTTGTTCTCACCGGTTGCCAGTTTGTTAACGAATGCCCACTCAGCATCGGTATTGTTGAAAGAGCCGGGGTCAGTTGATGCGAGTTGGGTAAAGGTATTCCCATCCGTAGATTTATAAATACCATGCCCCATAAAACCACTGAACATATTAAATCTTTCGCTGGCAAAGGATTCTCCTGTGCCTACAAAAATATCACCATTCGACGCCTGCGCCATACAACTTACGTTCAGTAATGTATTGCCTGTGGCTATCTGGCTCCAGGTAAGTCCGCGGGTTGTTGACTTCCACAGTCCACCTGAAACGCTTCCTGCAATAATTGTTGAACGGTCAGTAACCCTGTTGTCGAGAATGAGGGCCCTTGTCCTGCCTGCATAATTGTCGGGACCCATTGACAACCAGTTAAGCCCCAAAGCCCCTGAAGACTTTAGTCTGCCAACCTGATTTCTAGCTTTAAGAACATCTGAAGGGTCAAGTTGTCCGGTTACCTGATTGTTCCTGATCTGTGACAGAAAATCCCATCCATCAGTCACTCCATCGGCGTGAACACTTGTGCCCGGAAAATTAACCATCTGTCTGAATGTACCGGATGTCGTCAGAACAAACACTCCGGTTCCAAACATCAATACCAGCAAGCCAATGAGTAAATTTCTATTTTTCATATACTTAGTCGTTTATTTATAAAAAGTTCTTAGCAAGTAAAACAGTGGCACAAGTTACGCCTTTTTTATTGTTGTGCAAGGGGCAAAGCCTACTTTTCACGAACAAAATTAAGTTAAAAAACCAATTTAAACCTGATAAATCGTTAATATTTTACCTTAGTGTTCATCCCGGTTTTCGGGGAACAAATGTAGGGTAATTAAACAATTTAGCAATCGTCGGTGAAAATTATTGAAAATTTTATGGTTTTTCAAGAAAATTTAGTCTCTTTGTTGCTTCAGAAATTCCAGACTGAAGCAATTTAATTTGAAAAATCAAATCTGAATTGCAAACTGATACCCAGCTTAATTTACTATCTGTCAAATATTTAAAATTTTACAAACTCTCTGATCATGAAAAAAAACAACGCATTGCTGCTGACCTTGATTTGCTTTATCACATATACCATTGGGTTGGGACAGGAAGCAGAAACACCAAAAGAAGAAGGTTATAAATTCACGACCGTCAATAATATTAAAGCTTCACCGGTTAAAGACCAATATAAATCGGGCACCTGCTGGAGTTTTGCTGCAACATCATACCTCGAATCGGAATTGATCAGGCTTGGATATGAACCACTGGATATTTCTGAAATGTATTTTGTAAACCATGCCTATCGCGAAAAAGCCAACAGGTATGTCAGGCTGCACGGGAGCGCTAATTTCGGACCCGGCGGACAAGCCCACGATGTGCTGAATGTTGTAAAATCACACGGCTTTGTTACCGAAACGGAGTATCCGGGCTTGTTGAAAGGAGAACAAAAGCACTTACACGGTGAAATGGATGCTGTTTTAAAGGGATATCTTGCCGCATTAATTAAAAAGGAAGACGGGAAACTTTCGTCGGTCTGGCCTGACGCTTACAGCTCATTACTGAACGTCTATCTGGGACCGGTAACCGAAAATCCGGCCGGATCTGACAAAATCCGGTCGAAGGAGCTTTATCCCCGCTTTAATCCGGATGAATATGTTGAACTGACCTCATATAGCCACCATTTATTTTATGAAATGTTTGACCTTGAAATTCCTGATAACTGGTCGCATGACCAATATTACAATCTGCCTGTAGATGAATTACTTGAAGTCATTAATTCAGCCGTTAAGAATGGATATACCGTATGCTGGGATGGTGATGTGAGCGATAAAGGTTTTTCGCACAGCAATGGAGTAGCCATCGTTCCTGATAAAAATGTGACAACCCTGGATGGAACTGAGCGTTCACGTTGGGAGAAATTGAGCGAACGCGAAAAAAATGCGGAGCTTTATACCTTTAAACAACCTGGTGATGAGAAAAAGATATCTCAGGAAATGCGGCAGGAAGCTTTTAATAGTTTACAGGCAACGGACGACCATCTGATGCACATCACAGGGATTGTCACCGACCAGAATGGAACAGTTTATTACACAACCAAAAACTCCTGGGCTTCAAACAGCAATAAAACCGGTGGTTACCTGAACATGTCAGAGTCTTATATCAGGCTTAATACCATTGCAGTTATGGTTCACAAGGATGCCATACCCAAAGCAATCAGAAAGAAATTGAATATGTAGGATACTAAATCCTATGTTTCCCCTTTGAAAGGCAGTCGGTTTAAAGTAAATCCGGCTGCCTTTTTTCATTTTAAAAATCCGATTAACAATTTTTAACACCGCACCAATAGCGGATGATCAATGCACTGAGTATTTTTGCAGGAAAAATTTAGTATTATGATTGAGACGGATATCAAGGAACTGAATGAGCGCATTCAACGCGAGAGTGCATTTATCGACCTGATTGAAATGGAAATGCATAAAGTAATCATCGGGCAAAAGCAGATGGTCGAACGCCTGCTGATTGGGTTGCTTTCAAACGGCCATATTTTACTCGAGGGCGTACCGGGGCTGGCAAAAACGCTGGCTATAAAATCGCTGGCAAACACCATTGATGCGCATTTCAGCCGGATTCAGTTCACCCCGGACCTCCTGCCAGCCGACCTAATCGGAACCATGATCTACAGTCAGCGGAAAGAGGAGTTTGTGGTGAGGAAGGGCCCCATATTTGCCAATTTCATTCTGGCTGATGAAATCAACCGTTCACCGGCAAAGGTGCAAAGTGCGTTGCTGGAAGCCATGCAAGAGAAACAGGTAACCATCGGCGACCATACCTATCCGCTTTCAGAGCCTTTTCTGGTGCTCGCCACCCAAAATCCGATAGAGCAGGAAGGCACTTATCCCCTGCCAGAAGCCCAGGTTGACCGTTTTATGTTGAAGGTGGTCATCGGCTATCCCACCAGAGAAGAGGAAAAACTGATCATGCGGCAGAATATAGAAGGAACCCAGCCAGTCACTAAAACCATCATTAAACCTGAAGACATCCTGAAGGCAAGGAATCTGACACGGGAGGTTTATCTGGATGAAAAAATTGAAAACTACATCACCGATATAGTTTTCACGACCCGTTTTCCGGCCGAGAATAAACTGAAAAAGTTTCAGGGACTGATTTCTTATGGGGCGTCACCACGGGCAAGCATAAACCTGGCCCTGGCTGCAAAAGCCTACGCGTTTATCAAACGTCGTGGTTACGTTATACCCGAAGACGTGAGAGCCATCGCACACGATGTTCTCAGGCATCGCATCGGCCTCACTTACGAAGCTGAAGCCGAAAACATTACTTCTTCGGATATCATAAACGAAATTCTAAACACGGTCGAAGTACCCTAAGCTTGGTCTAAAGTCTAAAGTAAAAAGTGTGTCCGCAGTGAATGGTTAAAGCGCAGGCTTTAAATGCTTTTGAACCAAAACAGATATGGAAACCAGTGAGATTCTGAAAAAAGTACGCCAGATTGAGATTAAAAGCCGGGGGCTGTCAAACCACATCTTCTCCGGTCAATACCATAGTGCTTTTAAGGGAAGGGGTATGGCGTTCAGCGAAGTGCGCGAATACCAGTATGGCGACGACATCAGAAATATTGACTGGAATGTGACTGCCCGTTTCAGCCATCCTTATATTAAGGTATTCGACGAAGAGCGTGAACTAACGGTTGCCCTTCTGATCGATGTCAGCGGCTCAAATGAGTTTGGAACAGTTAAACGCCTTAAAGAAGACCTGATGACAGAGATTGCCGCGGTGCTGGCATTCTCGGCCATACACAACAACGATAAAGTCGGGGTAATTTTCTTTAGCGATAAAGTCGAAAAGTTTATTCCGCCTAAAAAAGGGCTCAGTCATATTCTCCGCATCATCAGGGAATTAATAGATTTTAAGCCGGAAAGCCAGAAAACGAACATTGCTGAAGCATTGAGGTTTCTAACCAATGCCCTGAAGAAAAGGTGTACCGCATTTCTGATTTCCGACTTTATCGATACCGGTTTTGAAGATGCGCTTAAAATTGCCGGCAGAAAACACGACCTGGTTGCACTTCATATTATGGACCGACGCGACCAGGATTTACCGGATATGGGCCTTGTCAGGCTCTACAGCAAAGAAACCGGTAAGAGCATCTGGGTTGACACTTCCAGCAAAACAGTAAGAAACAACTACAGAAATCACGCAATGCAGCGGATGAACATGCTTGATCAGGCCTTTAGAAAAAGTGGCGTTGATTTTGCCAGAATTGCAACCGGCGAAGACTATGTAAAACCATTGCTGGGCCTCTTTAAAGTCAGGGGAGCACGCAGATAAATATCTTTCAGAGTAAAGAGATAATGGATAAGAAGGGATACAGGTCAGATAATTTGATTTTATGCGGGATAGCATTTGTGCTTTCAATGGCTGCATTGATATTTCCGGCTACCGGGCTGGCTCAGAATGTGATCCCCGATACCACGAAATTTCAGATTGGAAGCCAGGTAAATGTTACACTCGAACTGGAAATTGAACAAGGTACGATTGTCGAATGGCCGGCTTTGGGCGACACGATTACAAAGTCGTTAGAAATTATCGATAGAAAACCGGTTGATACGATCAGAACTGAAGGAAAGAAAACACTGCTGATCAGGCAAATCATCACCATTACCTCCTTCGATACTGGATTTATCGTTCTGCCCCCATTAATTTTTAAAGTCACAACGAAAGGTAATCAGCCGGTTGAGTTGAAAAGTGAACCTGTACTTTTTGAAGTTCAGAGCGTACAGCTTGATATGGCCAAAGATATCAAAGACATCAAGCCGGTTTTGACAGCGCCTTACACGCTGCGCGATTTCCTGCCCTGGATATTGCTGGCAATGGCGATTGGCTTACTTGGAACCCTGGCCTGGTTCTACATCAGGAACCGGAAGAGGAACCAGCCATTGATTAAATTACCTTCAAGGCCGAACAAACCGCCCCATTTAATTGCGCTTGAAATGCTTGAGGAACTGCGCAAAGAGCAGGTATGGCAAAAGGGCCAAATAAAAGAGTATTATACCCGCTTGACGGGTATTTTACGGGAATATTTCGAAAACAGGTTTGGGGTAAATGCAGCCGAAATGACCAGCGATGAGATCATGTTTGCCATGAAGGACCACCTTTCAGAAGTTTCATCATTAAGCGATCTGAGAAAAGTACTTACACTTTCGGACCTGGCAAAATTTGCCAAAGGCCAGCCTATTGGCGCTGAAAATGAACTAAGCCTCACTTATACCCGGACGATCATCATGAATTCTTCAATGGCCCCCGCTTTCAGCGATGCTTCGAATAATGTTGCGAAGGAAATTACGGCCGGAGAAGATTCCAATAAAAATAATGAATAAGCTGCCATGTTCGACCATCTGAAATTTGCAAATCCCGAAGCGTTTTACCTGCTGATACTGATACCGGCGGCAATTGCCTGGTATTGGTTCAAAGGGGCAGACACAAAGGCTAAATTGCAGATATCTGACTTCACCGCATTTCTGGGAAAGCCCGGATCGTTAAAAATTTATCTTCGTCACCTGCAATTTGTCTTTAAGGTTCTGGCATTTTCGCTTCTTGTTGTTGCCCTTGCAAGGCCTCAGTCAACATTGAGCAGGCAAAGCGTAAGTGTAGAAGGAATCGACATTGTGCTGGCTATGGACATTTCGGGCAGTATGCTGGCTGAGGATTTCAAACCCAACCGCCTTGAAGCTGCCAAGGATGTCGCCATCGATTTTATTAAAGGCCGTCCGGGCGACCGCATCGGGTTGGTTGTGTTCAGCGGAGAAAGCTTTACGCAATGTCCATTAACGACTGATCACCCGGTACTGATCAACCTGTTTGATGAAATAAAAAGCGGGATGATCGAGGATGGCACTGCCATTGGCGATGGTTTGGCCACAGCCGTTAACAGGCTGAAAGAAAGCCAGGCAATCAGCAAGGTGATCATCCTGCTGACCGATGGCGAAAACAACCGCGGGTTTATCGACCCAACCTCTGCGGCTGAGATTGCCAAAGTATTCGGCCTCAGGGTTTATACGATAGGTGTTGGAACTATAGGAACGGCTCCCTATCCTATGCCTACGCCCTTCGGAATACAATACCAGCAGATGGAAGTAAGAATAGATGAGCCCCTGATGGAAAAAATTGCTGAAATGACCAACGGCAAATACTTCAGGGCAACCAACAAACAGAAGCTTTCGGAAATTTACAACGAAATAGACAAACTTGAAAAGTCGAAAGTCGATGTAACTGAGTTCCGCAGAAAAACCGAGGAGTTTAAACCCTTTGTTTTGGCTGCTTTCATTTTGTTGCTTTTGGATTTCATTTTGGGAATCACTGTTTTTAGAAAGTTCCCATAGAAAATCCGTAAGCCACAAAAAATTACGTGAATTATGTTTAGATTCGAACAACCCATTTTTTTAAACCTGCTCTTTCTGCTGCCCTTGTTGCTGGTGCTTTACTGGCTTTATCACAGGTGGAAATCGGGGGTTGCCGCCAAATTTGGTGAACGGCTGGTTATTGCACAATTAATGCCCGACATTTCGCCGGCCCGTGCCCATGTAAAATTTTTCCTGTTTTTATTAACCGCAACCGGTGTATTGCTCGCGCTTGCAAATCCGCAGGTTGGATCGAAGATTGAAAAAGCCCAGCGAAAAGGTGTTGACATAGTTGTTGCGCTTGACGTGTCGAACAGTATGCTTGCGCAGGACATACAACCCAGCCGCATCGAACGTGCCCGGCAATCCATCGCCCGGCTGATCGATGAGCTGGAAAATGACCGCATCGGGATTATCGTTTTTGCCGGCAAAGCCTACACCCAGTTACCAATTACAACAGATTACGCTGCCGCGAAAATGATGCTGGGCACTGTAAGGCCCGACCTGGTTCCGGTGCAGGGTACAGCCATTGGCCAGGCAATCGATATGGCTATGGCTTCATTCAGGGATGATAAAACCGGTAAAGCCATCATTATTATAACCGATGGCGAAAACCACGATGAGGAAGCCGTTGAAAAAGCCGCTGAGGCTGCCAAAGCGGGAATAAAGATTTACACCATTGGCATGGGGCTTGCAGAAGGTGCGCCCATACCCATTTTTAAGGATGGCCAGATGGTGGGCTTTAAAAAAGATCAAGCCGGCGTAACTGTAATTACCCGGCTTGACGAAACCATGTTGACCAAAATAGCAGAAGCCGGGAATGGCATCTATGTCAGGGCCAGCAATACGCAGGCCGGTGTCCGTAAGGTGTTTGAAGAGATCAGTAAGATGGAAAAAACAACCTTTGATGCCATGAACTTTTCAGATTACGAAGACAGGTTCCAGTATTTCGTTGGTCTGGCGGTTTTGCTGATGGTCATCAACTTTCTTTTAAATGAACGGAGAAGCAAATGGGCCGACAGGATTTCATTGTTTCATCCGGCTAAGAATCTGAAAAAATGAAACAACTGATATTTTTAACTTTTATATTGTTGATTTGGCCGGCCATTCTTCCGGCCCAGAACGACAGTCCCCTGATCAGGGATGGGAATAAGCAATACAAAGAGGGGAAATTCAAGGAGGCAGAGATCGATTACCGCAAGGCCATGGAAAGCGCTCCCAAATCCCACAAGGGTGAATACAACCTTGGAAATTCACTGTACCGGCAAAACAACTGGGAGGAGGCCGGGCTCAGTTACCTGAATTCAGCAGGTAAAATGAAAGATAAAGATGTTGAACAAAAAGCAGCAGCCTTGCATAACCTGGGCAATTCAATGTTGAAAGCTGAAAAATTTACTGAAGGCATCGAAGCGTATAAGCAATCGCTCAGGCTGAATCCGGCAGATCAGGATACCCGTTACAACCTGAGTTATGCCATGAGAAAATTGCAGCAACAACAGCAACAGCAGCAGCAAAAAAGCGATCAGAATAAAGACGACAAACAAGACAACAAGGATAAACAGCAACAAAACCAGCCTCAGGACCAGAACAATCAACAGGATGATAAGCAACAGCAACAGAAACAACAGATTTCGAAACAGGATGCTGAACGAATGCTTCAGGCGTTGAAAAATGACGAGCAGAAAACAATTGACAAAGTAAAAAAGCAAAAAGTGAAACCTGTGCAGGTTCAGGTAGAAAAAGACTGGTAGCTTTGCATGATGAAATATAAGAAAACCTGTTTTGACACGTTAACTGACAAAAGGAAGATGAAAACAATCAGATTGTGGCTCTTTTTGTTATTGCTGATCCCGGCTTTCTCCGGTTTCAGCCAGAAAGTTGAATTCAGGGCTTCGGCCAGCGAAGTGGTGGCTGTTGGCGATCAGTTCAGACTTATCTACTCTGTAAATGCGCAGGCATCGGGGTTTACAGCCCCCGTACTCAAAGACTTTTCAGTTTTGGGTGGCCCCAGCCAATCGTCAAGCTCCAGCATGCAGATTATCAACAACCAGGTGACCCGCTCGGTTGAGTATTCATTCACCTATATTCTTCAGGCCAACACCGAGGGGTCCTTTACCGTTGGGCCCGCTTCGGTAAATGTTGATGGCAAATCCTATAAATCCAATGCCGTTACGATTAAAGTTGTTAAAGGATCTGCGCCTCAGCCCCGTGGTGGAAACCAGGGAGGGCAGGGCAGCCAGCAGCCCACAGGAGAGATCGGCGCAAGAGACCTGTTTGTAAAAGCTTCGGTGAGCAAGTCGAATCCCTACCAGGGCGAACAGATCATTGTTACCTATAAAATTTACACCCGTGTACCGGTATCGGAATACAGCATCACCAAAGCGCCAGGCCTGAGTGGTTTCTGGACACAGGACCTGTTGAAAGACAGCAAAAACCTGAACCAGTACCGTGAAACGATTGACGGTCAGGAATATGTGGTTGCTGATATAAAAAAAGATGCCATGTTTGCCCAAAAATCAGGCAAACTCACCATCGAACCGATAGAGATGGACGTAATTGCGCAGGTTAAGCGAAAAGCCGCCCGGGGCAAGACAACCGATCCGTTTTTCGATAATTTCTTCGATGATAATTTCTTCGGCAACACCCTGCAGAACGTGAAGAAAACAATACTGTCGAACAAAATCAGTATTGATGTCAGGCCATTGCCGTCGCAGGGCAAACCCGTTGATTTCAGCGGAGCGGTGGGCAATTTCAGCATATCGGCCTCAACCGACCATGAAGACTTGAAAACGAATGACGCCATGAGCCTTAAATTTACCGTTACGGGCAAAGGCAACATTAAACTCATTGAAAATCCGGCTTTTGACTTTCCCACCGATTTCGAAGTTTACGATCCAAGGGTTACCGATAATATCAGCTCTTCGGCTACGGGGGTTTCGGGCTCGCGCACATTTGAGTACCTGATCATCCCCCGTAACCCCGGAAAATTCAACATTAAGCCGGTTAAATTTACCTATTTCGATGTTGCAGCAGGTACATACAAAACATTGACTTCCCGTGAATTTAAGATCAACGTTGGTCGTGGTAGTGGCTCTGAAGGCACCTTTGCAGCAGGCGAAACCAACAAAGAAGATTTCAAATACATCGGGAGCGATATCCGCTTTATAAAAACCGGCAAGATGAATCTTCGTCCGGTCAATACTTTTCTGTTTGGTTCGCCGCTTTTCATCCTGATTTTTATTGCCCCTCTTATTTTGTTTGTCATTTTCCTGATTGTGTGGAAGAATGAGTTGAAAAAACGAGGCAACCAGGCTCTTATGCGCAACCGCAAAGCTACCGGGATTGCCCGCAAGCGGTTGAAGCTGGCTGATAAATTCCTGAAACAGGGTAATCAGGATGCATTCTGGACTGAGGTTTCAAACGCGCTGTGGGGATACATGAGCGACAAGTTTAATATACCCCGCTCGGCCCTCTCAATGGATTCGGCAAACGAAGCACTGAGCGCAAAAAACGTGAATGAAGAACTGATCAGACAGTTTATCAATACACTCAACAATTGCGAATTTGCCAGATTCGCCCCGGGCAATAAATCACAGGCGATGAGTGAGTTATACAGCCAGGCAATTGACGTTATCACGCGTACTGAACAGGAACTCAGATAAAAATTCATAAACCATGAAGATGAAAATCAAACTGAGTCTTTTAACCCTGATCATGCTGATGATTAACAATTTCAGCAGTATGGCACAGCAACAGGCCGAAATTGAAAAAGCCAACAAGGCATATATGGCCGGGTTTTATGAAAACTCAATCACGATTTACGAGAAAATACTTGCCGGAGAGGTCGCATCGCCCGAGCTGTATTACAACCTTGGCAACGCCTATTTTAAAACCAATGATCTCCCATCAGCCATACTCAATTACGAAAGGGCCCTTAAATACAACCCGGGCGATGAAGACATCCTTTACAATCTGGGTGTGGCAAACAGCAAAATAGTTGATAAAATTGATGTCCTTCCGGAACTTTTTTACGTCAGATGGTGGAAGGAGCTAAAATTATGGCTTCCGCCTGACGGATGGGCTACCGCTTTAATCGGTCTCTTTTCGTTTCTTTTCGTTTTGGCGGCTACTTTCTTTTTATCCAGATCCGTTACAACCAGGAAAGTCATTTTTGCGACCGGATTGTTCGTCCTTCTGGCCTTCATCATTTCAGGGCTTATCGCCTGGCAAACCTACACCGCCTCGAAACAGCAAAACTCAGCGATCGTTTTTACGCCCACCCTTCCGGTTAAGAGTTCCCCCGATGAAAGCAGCATCGATCTTTTCGTCATTCATGAAGGGCTGAAGGTTAAAATCTTAGATAAGCTTGGCGACTGGAACGAAATCAGGATTTCAAACGGCAGCAAGGGTTGGGTGAAATCCGAAAACCTGAAAACAATCTGATAAACGGGCTTTATGCTAAAAGCTACGATCCTCTTCGCCCGCATTCACCTGCATCGCTACTTCAGAATTCTCAATCAGTTGGGGATTTTCAGGGTCGTTTTCCTTGCAGTCATAATTGCTTATATATTTAAAGCTACACTCAGACCCGGAATGCTCCACTGGCAGGCGATTGCAGTTATTTTATTCATTGCACAGTCTCATTTTAAAAGGAAAGATTACATTCTGCTGAACAACCTGGGTCTAAATAAACCGGGGTTCTTTTTTATGATGTATCTGATACTTTTAAGCCCGTTTATATTGCTGTACGCATTTTGGCCCGATTATTCAGCATTGGTGATTCTGATGGCGGGCTGCGGCCTGATTTCGCTTTTTCTTAAGCCTGTCAGCCCTGCCTGCAAATTTACTTTACCTGCGTTCCGGTTTCTGCCCGCAGACTCATGGGAATGGAGAGTCGGACTACGCCGGACGTTGCCGGTTATCATTATCGCTTACGCAATACCTGCGATATTCTTCCGCTTCGATTACCTGTTCGCCGCCTCAATGCTTGTTTTAACCATCACAGCAAATTCGTTTCAACAGCATCACGAACCACTCGCGATGTTTGAAGCATTAAAAACAACTCCTGCCGCTTACCTGGCCCGAAAGATTTTTCTTCAGTGTTTTCTGTTTGTGATTCTGGTCGCGCCGCTGATGCTGGCTTCTCTCTTTCTTTTTCCGGATGGAATCAGGCCGGTTATCTTGATATTTTTCAATGGAATTGTGGTTCAGGCACTTGCGGTATCTTTAAAATATGCAGGCTTTTCACCCGGAGACAGTAGCCCCTACCTTATGGCAATACCGGTTTCCATGAATTTCGCATTTATTATACCGGCCCTGCTGCCTGTGCCGGTTGTTATGACACTGGTATTTGGGCGCAGAGCCTTATCTCAGCTTAAAATTGTTGCCGGATGATTAAAGTAGAAGACCTCAGTTTTAGTTACGGGAAGTCGCCTGTTATTAACCACCTCAACTGGCAGCTTGAGCAAGGTCAGATTCACGGCCTGGTTGGCTTGAATGGTGCCGGAAAAACCACTTTGTTCAATTTGCTGGCCGGATGGCTTAAACCTTCAGGTGGCAGTATTCTTAAAGGGGATAAGCCAATGCTCAGGCAAAACTGTGGTTTTATGGAAACCAACCCACAATTTTATCCTATGATCACCGGGCAGGAATATTTGGATATTTTCAGGTTGAAAAACCCTGATTTTGATTCCGTAGCCTGGAACCGCATCTTTAAATTGCCATTGAAAGAAGTCGTCGATAATTACTCAACAGGTATGCTGAAAAGGCTGAGCTTAATGGGGATCATAGGCCTTAACCGGGAGATTCTGATCCTTGATGAACCATTCAACGGGCTTGATTTTGAGGCGGTCAGGTTGGTTCAGCAGATATTGCCATTGCTGGCAGCCAGGTCAAAAACCGTGATCATCAGTTCACATATTACTGAATCGCTGACTACGATATGTAACAGCATAAGCCTCATAAGCAGCGGAAAAATAGCTTTCAAAACCAAACAAACGGAATTTGATTCGCTTCAGGATAACATTGATTTACATTGCCATACAGAAACCGGGGAATTGCCGGTATAGGTCCCTTATGTGCTTTCCTCTAATCCTTTTCCCTCAATTAATTTATTGTTGGTGCGCGTCTTATTTTCTGTCGCGCACCTATTACTATTTATTGTAATTAAGTCTCCTTCTATGCTAAAATTCCATAATATAGTGATTTGATCCTTTTTTTCAGAGCCAGTATGTCCACGTCAGAAGATAAGACGCGGACTAACAGCGTGCTTTCCTTTTATTTCTTTTCCCTCAATTAATTCATACTATTACATCAATTATCCGGTTTAACTGATTGCCTAAAATTCAGGTTCTGTTTTTGCATTGTTTTCCGGGGAGTATTGACAAAACGAAATTTATCCATATATTTACTAAAAATTGAGCCTGCTGTGAAACAAGTCCTATTTCTTTTCATTTTCACATTTTCCTCTTTTATCCCTCAGGCCCAGGAATTTATATCCTTGCAGCCAACCGGAGGTAAACAACAATTAAAATATTTCATTGATCAGGAATTGA
>JBBQIQ010000068.1:0-20325 GCA_038325075.1 Bacteroidales bacterium
GATGCCAGGGAAGCCAGATAAATGCCCGCACCAGGGACAATGGTGTATAGAATGGCACCCAGGGCCGTTATTGAAATTGAAATTGATTCAATCTGGTCCAGGCTTGCCTTGCTCAGGTTGAAGTAACCAGATATTTTACTGTTATCACCCGAAAAAGAAAGAAATGCTGCCAGAGCCGACGGTATCTGAATAATACCGAAAATTGCCAGTGCAAGAAGCAGAATAATGGAATAAAAAGCCACCAGTTTGAATTTCCGGGAATACCATTGTCCTTTTTTGTTGTAGAGCAAACGATACATAACGAGCCCTATTTTGGTGATAACCAACCATAAAAGCAAAGCTGACTTGATAAAAATATTGTAGCTGTTGAATTTAGAAGTCAAAATTGCTGGGTAGTTAAAATCGTAAAACCGATAAACCGCTTCTTCCTTACCTCCGGAACTTCGGATGAGGGTAACCACCCGGGTTTCAAGCTTTGCACTACCACCATAGTGCTCATTTTCCTGTTTCAGGCTGAATTTGGCAGAGGCTTCTGTAGCGTTAACATCCATTTCATGCATAAAACGTTCAGCATATTTATCAACCGACTCGTTGCGGAAAGCCTCCCCCAGTCCGGGTATGTAAATTCCAATTTTCATAACAACTGATCTAAGTAAATACACAATGCCCATCCGGTCAATCCGGAGCATACAACAGATAGAAATCAAGAAAAGCGGGGAAGTTAAACCCGCAATGAATGCATAAATGCCAGCAACAATGCGGGGGAAGCATGGTTTTAATCCGGCTTTCGACAAATTAGTCTGCTATTAAACAACAACCGGAAATTAATGTTCAGGCATGCAGCCACCATAGGAAAAAAGCTGATTGGTTATGCATAATCCCGAGGGAGCTTAATATAAAGTTCGGAATGATATCCGACAGGGATTCATTGGTTTGAAACCCAAATTGAGCGATTTGAAAAAGAAAATCGCTCAATCGATCAGAAAATTGTAAGCAATTCAATTAATAATTTCGCAGGCTTTGGGTGAATTGCAACAATTTCCAGATCGGTATTTACCTAAGTAAAGCGATATATCGCTGCGCTCTAATCGCTCAACTTAGGTGAAAGTGTTGTCAACAAAAAATTGACAGTTTGGGCAGAAATCCTGTTGGAACCATTAGGCAACAAAACAGAAAAATGAAAAACTAACCGATCTCCACCGACGTCATGGAAATAGACCCCATGATGGTTTTTTTGTTATGAGAAAGTTCTTTATCAAAAAAAACATTTCATGCCATTGTATTCTATTTCAATATTTTAACTGAATCCAATTGCCTGAGAAGACATTGTCAATAATATTATTGTTAAAAATGCTTGACAATAGTTATATTGTTAACTATCTTTGTCAATAAATTTATTGTCAATTATGGATCGAACGAAATGGATACATCCAAAAACAATAACCGGGCCACCAGCAGAAGGAGAAAGCTATATACGCAGACAATATCTTAACGATGAATTCTGGCGGGAAATAAAAAAGGGTGCCCACATACTTTTTACAGCTCCCCGTCGTGTCGGGAAAACCTCGGTAATGAAAGACCTGATTGCAAACCCTCATGACGGGTACAACTGTATCTTTGAAGATGTTGAATCGGATAAATCAATGCAGGAGTTTTTCAAAAGGTTGTATTTTCTAATCCTTCACAGATTGAGTCTGGTTGGGAAAACAAGAAAAAATGTTGAAAGATGGCTTAAAGAAAGAGGCATCGAAGAAATCAGTTTTGAAGGCGGAATTAAAATTAAAGAAAAGGAGTTGGATCATAAAAACGAACTTTTACTTTTGATTCAGAAACTCCCGGAGCTCGATCAAAAAATTGTTCTGTTTCTTGATGAATTTCCAGAAGTAATTTCATCTATCCGAAGAAATGAAGGAGACAGCAGCGCAATAGAGGTGCTTCACACCATCAGGGAAATCAGGCAAAAGGAGGAATTCAGAAATTGTACTTTTGTGCTGGCAGGCTCTGTGGGGCTTGAACATGTGGTGGAATCCCTGGACAGGCCGAAACTTATCAATGACCTGCATCCTGTAAGGATTGAAGCATTAAACCGGGATGAAGCAGTGCAACTTATTGAACAACTAACACATTTAGCTACAGTAAAATACACTCCGGAACTCATTGGAACAATATTGAATAAAATTAAACACCTGATTCCCTACTTTATTCAATTAATGGTCGAAGAGATTGATTCACTGTTACATAAAGAAAACAGGCAAACACCAGACATCAAGGATATTGATGCAGCTTTTGAATCCATAGTCAGAAAAAACACCAATCTGAAGGACTGGAAAGACCGCCTGAATGTACCCTATGTTAAAGCAGAAGAGGCATTGCTTTGTCATAAAATCCTATCAATCCTTTCCCACAAAGGCAGCATCACCATTCAGGAAGTTTACAATGAAGCTGCTTTGCATGTTTTGATTTCCAATTATATGAATATCATTACGATGCTTATCCATGATGGCTACATAACTGAAAAACAGAACGGAATTTACAGATTTGCATCACCACTTCTTCAGGCCTGGTGGAAAAAACAACACCCAATCTATTAAAAAAGGAAGAAATGGAGAATAGTAGCAGTCATAGAATTATTCAATCGTACCAGTCTGCAAATCTTACAGATGATGAAATAATTGAATCATTCATTGTTAGAAAGAAAGAATTTGAAAGAATCATCGCTGAGATAGAACGGGATGACATGACCGGCTCAATACAGCATTTTATTATGATTGGGCGTCGCGGAAGCGGAAAGTCAACAATACTCCGACGCATACAGGCTGAGATAAACCGCAAACCGGAATTATCTGAAAAACTGATTGTTGTCAATCTGAGTGAAGAACAGGCAGGCATTTACAAGCTCTATGACTTATGGGATCTGATCATTCGC
Source organism: Bacteroidales bacterium (assembly GCA_038325075.1). Classification (GTDB taxonomy): domain Bacteria; phylum Bacteroidota; class Bacteroidia; order Bacteroidales; family Lentimicrobiaceae; genus Lentimicrobium. The sequence goes on from JBBQIQ010000068.1 coordinate 2,927, forward strand.
ACACTAAAAACCCTGAATATTCCTGTCAATGCACCAGAATGGAATTATCATTTATCGGATCAAAAAGAATACACAAAAGCCCTTTATGTTTCCATTCAGGAAGTATTGAAATTGCAAAAGAAGAAATTGTTACTATTACTTGACAATATTGACAGGATTTTTGAAAACATTGGAGATGATGCCCATTTTTTACGCGAACTACTTACAAACCATAAAGACCTTCGCATTATTGGCGGAAGTATCAGAATGAGTGAACATTACTGGAAATACGATAAACCATTTTATGAATATTTCAGAATAATCCGATTAGAAAGCCTGACCAAGGAGGAAGTTGGTGAATTGCTGTCTTATTGGTCATCTTGTATGAATTTGCCGGAAGTCAGCAATTTTTCGAAAAATAATCCGGGCAAGATTGAAACCATTCGCTTACTGACAGATGGCATGCCAAGAACGTTGTTAAACTTTCTTGAAATATTGATTGACCGGAAAGATCAGAAGGGTTATGAATACCTGCGTCTGATACTCGACCGCGCAACACCGATTTATCAGGAACGTCTGAACAATATTCCGCCTGCCCAGCGGAAAGTAGTTATTGAACTTGCAAATTTCCGGGATGCAGTTAAGGTAAACCAGTTGATTGATTTATGCAAAATGCCCGGGAAAGTGATTTCAGCCCAGCTTAGCCAACTGGAAAAAAACGAGATTGTTGAAAAAATTTCCGGACTGAAACGGGAACATCTTTATCGACTGACAGAGCGGTTTTTTAATCTTTGGTTATTGATGACCCAGGGGGGGCCAAAAGAAAAGCAACAGGTTAAATACCTGACCATTTTCCTCGAAAACTGGTATGGTGCGTTGGATTTTGGGGCTTTGCCTGTTCAACCTCTTAATAACCCGGAGAAACGTAACCTGCAATCGGATCATGCTACGCTGTTAACTTCTGTTCCCGCCCACTCACACTACACAACAGAGGACCAACGTGATTTGACCATAGAAAAAACCATGTTGGTTGAAGATAAATTCAAGGGATACAATGAATACATACCACTGGTCCCGAATGAAATGATTTCTGAAGTTAATCAAAAGATTTCTTCAGGAGATTATAAGGGAGCGCTTAATAAAATAAGTCTAATTGAACAGGATTTTTCAGGAAAAGAAGGCCTGATAGGGTTAATCAGACTAAAGCAAGGGGATTATAAAACTGCAGAAAAACATTTGTTAATCTCAATCGAAAAAGGAGATATGAATGCCCTGAACAACCTAGCCAATCTTTACGCAGCAACAAAACGTTCTGACGAGGCAGAGAAATACTACTTTCTGGCTATTGAGAAAGGTGTACCTCAATCCAATATCAATTTATTGATTTTGTACTATTCATTAAATATTAAAAAGAAGAAAGCAATACAACTTCTTAGTGAAATTGAAAATCAGTCGATAAATCATAATTCTGAAGCAGCACTTACAATAATCTTTTTATGGGCCGGATTAATGAGTAGATTTGAAAATGAAGTATATTCAATAATGCCTGAATTGATCAGCAAGACAGAAACAGATGCTCTTTCAACGCTGATGCTGGCATTTCTGGTTCACAAGCAGTATAATTTAGTATGGGCCTGGTTCAATAAACCGGAATATGGTGAAAAACTCGAAGAGATGCTCAAACCTTTGTATTATGTTACTGCAGCTTTTATAAAAGGTCAGGAGGAAGAAGCATTGAAACCAGGCCCTGAAATTGAAGGGAATATCTCGGAAATCAGAGAAGAAATTCTGAAACAACAAGCCTTTTATTATCCGTTAGCTGTCAAATAAAATTGTTAGTCAGACGAAAGGAGTTATAGTTAAAAAATTATGACAACAGGTGATTGGATTTGTTGAAAATCATTTCATTAAAAAAACATATCAAATCACCCTTTAGAATATTATTATCCTATTTTCACCGAGGTCATGGAGAACTCCCATTGTTAAATAACTTCCCAGTAATATACGGGGTTATTGAGGGTACTGTAAAAGAAGTGTGGAAAACAGGAAAATTATCTACTGCCATCTACTTGCTTTTTCCCGCTATGTTGCTGAACCTCTCTTAGTTTGAGAGCAGATAGCCAATAGCTTAATGCACTTTTTCAATCTTAAATACCTGCTCATTGCCATTTAGTCTCACGCGTATTACATACAATGCTTCAGAAAGGTTGTTGAGGTTTAGCTTGGTGAGTTTGCCGGAAATGGGTGCTGAGATGATCTCTTTTCCTCTTATGTTCCATAGCGTAAAATCGGCCGGAAATTCAGGATGGTAGTTTTCGCCCAAATCAATGGTGATCAGGTCAATGGCAGGAACCGGATATATCCGACAGAAATTGCCCTTTTCACCGATGGTCAAGATCACGGTTGCCCTGACAGAGCACCAGGCTGAATCTGACAGATACAATTCATACTCTCCCGGCATCAGCCCAACAGCACTATCCAATCTTGAACCATACTGATCGTACAAATAAATGTCGTATGGCGGGAACCCGCCGGTGGCACACATGATAATGGAACCGTCGGCCTTTGGAGTAAAGGGGTTATCGGACATCATTACATAGTTTAACGATAGAGGCTCATAAGGATCAATTCCGAAAGTGTGGGTCTGGCTGCATCCTAGTGCTCCTGTGATGGTTACCGCGTAATTTCCCGGTTCAACAAATTCGGCTGAGGAGCCTGATGCCCCATTCGACCAGTAGAAAGTAAACGGCGGTGTACCCTGCGTCGTTATGGAGATTCTTGCAGGACTATTGTGACAGGTTATCTGTTTAACCTGGCTGCTGACAGAAAAGGTATCCCTTACCACTTCCGTGGCGAGTGTCATACTGCAACGGCGTGAATCAGTGATCGTTACTGAGTAATTTCCGGGTTCGTTAGTTTGGAGGCTTGAACCGGTTTGACCGTTATTCCATAAATAAGTCAGCGGCAGAAGTCCTTCAATGAATACAGGGGAAAGCACTGCTGCATGGTTTTCGGTGCAGCCTGTTATATAGGATTCTTCTAATTGAGCATTAAATACGGGTAGCACCAGGGTTACTTCATTTCTCTCCAAGCATCCAACATGATCGGCCGATACTACGCTATAGGTTCCGGGGCCTAACCCGCTGATCGCGCTGTCAGTGCTTCCAGTGTTCCACTCAAACGAATAGGGAGGCAAGCCACCGGTTGCGTTTACTGAGATTCGTCCATCGCTGCCTGGCAAACACGATGGTTGCAGCATTTCAGTGGTAGCGATGAAGTCAACACACTCATAGCAGTGCGTGCCAAGCTCAGTAACCTGAAAGCTACCTCCGACAAACACCTCTTTTTCACCATCATGATCAAAATCGGAAATCTCAATGTTTTCATTCACGTGCCAATGTTCATACAATTCATCACGGGTAATCCTGTCAGTATATTCCAGGTGCCCCCCCAGGGTGCTGAACCATACTCTTCCTGAAGAAACAAATATAAGCTCTGGCTCGCCATTGCCGGTAAGATCATACACACGCAGTCCACCTATGCGCTTTTCCATCTGCACCGGTAGCCATGAAATGGTATAATCCGGACTATCAATCATCCCTATCTTCCCATTCATGGTTCCAAAAATGATCTCTTTCAATCCGTCGCCATCCATGTCGTAAAGATCAAAAGAAGCCATTTTATCGCCCAGCGTAATCACTGTTTGCGTTATACAGTCAATTATTTTTAAGGAATCTGAAATAATGATGATCTCTTCGGCAGGGTCGTTGTCAATATTTTCAACCATCAACTGAATACGGTTGGGATCAAAATAATGATAAGTGGGCAGCGACCATTCAACCCTGGCAGTCGCAAGGTCAATCACCTGCACAGTAGTGGATGCACTGACCACATATTCCATCTCCCCGTCGTTATCCGGGTCACCAATTTCAATGCCTGCAAATCGCTCCGGATTATCGTAAAAATACTCATTTTCTATCTGATGTGTAATCGGATCAAGCACATAAAGAGCTGCCTTATAATTTTTCGCCGAAGGAAGTATAATTTCAGAAACGCCGTCATTGTCTACATCATAAATTGCGAAATCATAAATATGGGTTGAAAAATACAGTAAGGTATCGGGCGACTTCCACTCCTGTTCATGAGTGTATGGATCCCAGAATGAGATCTGGCTCGCATCATAAAAATTCTCTGTGCCGCCGGATACCGTTACCAGTTCTTCAATTCCATCCTTATCTACATCAAAAATCTTTATTCTCTCGAAAGGACCATTAACCGATTCACTTACCCACTCCTGTTCCTTCGTGTCAAGGTCGAAAGTGAACAAATAATCAGCCCCAGTGCTGCCATGTTGTATAGCCCAGACTATTTCCATTTCCGGTTCATTGTCAACATTGCCAACGCTCAGACAGTTAAGGCCACCATTGCCATAAGGCTTACTCCACATTATCTCGCCGGTGGTTGAACGGCGGCAATAGACATTTCCCCAGTTAGCCTCCCCATACAATATTTCCTTGTAACCATCGGCATCTATATCCGACATGTAAAATGAATGAGGGTCGATGTCGGCTGCAAAGTTGAATTTTTCAGACTGACTTTCCACATCAAACACTTGTATTATATCATTTCCACAAGCAAAGATCTCTTCATTTCCGTCGCCATCCTGGTCGGCAAGTCCAATACGGCTTGCACCGAAATACAGCGATTGGTTATAATCCCATAGTACTTCGTACAAGCCATCCCTGAAGCGGATGACCTCTCCATAGGAATAGCAAAGCTCAAGCGATGGCTCATTATCCACATTTCCGCACACAATATCATTGCCGCCGATAGGAATTGTATATTCAAGCACAGGAGGGTTACCTGAATAGATATACGTTGTATCTTTACTCAGGCAAACCAGTTCGGGTTCACCATCGTTATCGGCATCCGCCTTCAACACAGTAACCACTCCTGCATTGTAATAACCTGTATTGGTTTGATCGACCACAAATGAGCTTTGCAGCGACATATCAGCCGTACTGTATATCTCAGCCCGGCCACTTTGCAGGCCCAGCACCACTTCATAAACCCCATTGTCGTCGATGTCTATTACTGATATCACCATGATCCTGTCGGAATAATAGGAACTTACCCACGATTGTTTAAACATTTCGGGCGAACCTGAATATTTAAGCACATACCAATAACGTCCATCTTCAAATGTTTCATCACCGGCACTGAGAATCATCTCATCTATACCGTCATTATCAATATCAACAACACTAAGCCCGGTGGTTCCGATTGACTCACCAAAAACAACCTGCCTGAATGAGCCTTTACAGACTTCATCGTTTTCCTGGCTGAAGACGACCTTCGGATACATTAGAAGCAAAAGGAATAACAATATTATATTTTTCATAAAGAAGAGCATTGAACCAAACTGAAACTGCTATTCAAACAACAAAGATAAAATGTTTCTTTTGCGGAGGGGCAGGTCATTTAGCGTTCAGCACAAAGCCCTGAGAAGATGAAAAGCGTAGGAAGGTATAGCGCAGCACTTGTGCAAGTAATAGGGAAATGGCTTTCATATCCGATTCAACCTGAGATTGTGCTCCGGCGATAAATACTACTCGGAACGAAGAAATTTAATAAGCTGGTTATCAGTACCTTTGATAAATCGACCTGACAATTTTAAAACCGGTTTAAAATGTGTTAACGACTGGTATGAACACAAAAAGCAAGACCCGGCAAGCCGGAACTGAAAATTGTAAAACACTATGAATTCTTTGAAAATAAGTGAATTACCAAACTGAACAAAGTATCAGTTGAAGGGTTTAATATTCACTCATTTACATACTTGATTTCGTTTCATATTTCTGCTTCCGGATTATTGACTGAAACATTCCGGGCTACCTTTTTATTATTGTTACTGCCACCTCTGGTTCACATACAACCATTGCCTACTATGCAGTTACAGAGAACAAGAATCAATTTGAACCAGGTAAATTAAACCCGGCAGGCTTAAAGTCTTATAAACCTGCCTTCAAAGTATCAAAAAATGGTTGTAAAAGTTCCCTGTCTGCAAAACTTAAAGGCTGTGACACCCTTTAGAAAATACCGTATAAAATCTCCCAGCCCTTCCATATCATTTTGCCCACCTGTCAAGGAACAGTTGTAGAAATGAGACAGAGTAATCCTTCAAAACAAAAGGACACAGGTGAGTTGTGAAAACAGTGCCCAGGGAAGAAGAAAGCGTATTCCCCAATATTTAATTAATCAATTGTCATTATGATGAAGCATTTTCTAAAAACCGGAATTATCCTATTGCTGATAATTTTTAAAAGCGCTCTGTTACAGGCTCAAAACCAGAAACTCGATAGCCTTAACCGCCTCATCCGAACCGAAACCGATCCTAAGGCGCGAATTAAACATATGATGGAAAAAGCAGACCTTCTGGCCATCATTAACCTTGATTCGGCCATCAGCTTCAATTTAAAAATAGTTGCCGAGTCGAAAAAAATAAAATACGGTCTCGGACAGGAAGAGGCCATGCTGAAGTTGGTTCACAATTATACGTTTACCGGAAATTTCAGGGCTGCGCTTCAGCAATTGGACAATTTGCGGCGTTATGTAGAGCAAAAGCAGGATTCGGGCAGTTTTGCCAATTATTATTCCGTAGCCGGCCTTTTTTATGGTATGCAGAGCAAGTACGATTCTTCCATCTATTTTTATGAAAAGGCCATTCCTTTGTATGAAAAGATAGGGAACCGGGAACGCACGGGACAAAGTGCTTCTAATCTGGCCATTGGTTACCAGCAACAATCCAATTATCCCAAAACACTTTTTTATCAGCAAAAAGCCCTCAAAATTCAAGAAGAGGACGGGAATATTTCTGGTCAGGCCTATACCCTGGTGAATATGGCCAATACGTATCAGAATATGGGCGATAACATACGGGCTGAAAAAACCTTTCTGAAATCCATTGAACTGGCCCAAAAGAAACAGTTGACCAATGTTGTACTTTATGCCTTTACAAACCTTTCGAGTATGTTTCTCGAGATGGAGCAGTGGCAAAAAGCTTATGATTATGGTATGCAAGCGGCAGAACTGGGCGGCAAAATGGGCGATAAGGGCATTCAGGCGGCCAGTTTGTCAAAAGCAGCCTTAGCTAAAGCCCGTCAGTATAAACCTGATGAAGCGCTTGTCTTGTCGAAGCGGGCCATTGTTCTGGCCGATTCGGTCAATCAGCCAATGATCATTCAGCAAGCATATTCAGGGATGGGTTTTGTGCTGAAGTCGCAGAAAAAATGGAAGGAAGCCATTCCGTATTACGAAAAAGCATTGGCCGCGCTCAAGGATGTTGATCTTTTTATTGAGGAGAACGGAAGTTTGTTCAAAGAGTTATCGGAATGTTACGAGCAAACCGGCAACCCGGCCAAAGCCCTCGAAATGTACAAGAAATTCATGGTGATTGCCGATTCGGTGCATAGCCGCGACAACATACAGAAGGCGACCGAACTCACCATGAATTACGAGTTTGAAAAAAGGGAGCAGGCTGAAAAAGTGAAGCAGGATGCCAAAGACGAGCTGAACCGCACCAGGCTGATAGGGTTACTTAGTGGACTTGGCCTTTCCTTAATTATCATTATCGGGGCTTTAATTGGCTACCGGGGCAAACAACGGGCCAATGCGCAGCTTCGTCAGCAGAAAAATGAAATTGAAGATGCACTTGAGAAATTGAAGGACACTCAATCACAACTCATTCAATCAGAAAAGATGGCAAGCCTCGGTGAACTTACCGCTGGCATTGCCCACGAAATTCAAAACCCGTTGAACTTCGTCAATAACTTTTCGGAAGTAAGCAAAGAGTTATTTGGTGAAATGAATGATGAGTTAGCAGTTGGTAATTGGCAGTTGGCAAAAGAGATTTCCAAAGATATTGAACAGAACCTCGAAAAAATAAACCACCACGGCAAACGGGCCGATGCCATAGTAAAGGGAATGTTGCAGCACAGCCGGAGCAGCAGCGGGGTAAAAGAACCAAGCGACATCAATGCACTGGCAGATGAATACCTGAGATTGTGTTACCATGGGCTCAGAGCGAAAGACAAATCCTTCAATGCCAGATTTGAAACTGACCTGGATGCATCAATGCCTCTAGTAGATGTCGTACCACAAGACATAGGCAGGGTGATTCTGAATCTGCTCACCAATGCTTTTTACGCGGTCAATGAAAAGAAGCAGCAACAGTCCGTCGACAGCGGATATGAACCAATTGTTTCTATCAGTACAAAAAAGACAGGCGATACAGTCGAAATAGAAGTAACCGATAATGGAAACGGTATCCCGCAAAAGGTGTTGGATAAAATATTTCAACCCTTTTTCACCACAAAACCTACCGGGCAGGGAACCGGATTGGGATTGTCTCTGAGTTATGATATCATTACAAAAGGGCATGAAGGGACACTGAAGGTAGAAACAAGAGAAGGAGAGGCGACCTCCTTTATTATTCAGATACCTGCTTTACCCGCTTGACAAAAGAATATTTCAACATCTTTTAGAATGAAAAAATACATTGCGTTGTCTGCATTTAACCAAAGCCTGATATTTATCAGTGTGCTGATAATCCTGTTTTCCTGCTCGCAAAATGGCAAAAAGCAAACTGCAACTGCAAAAAAGCAGGACAGTCTGCCACTCCCCCGTGCAACAATTATAGCCAACCTCCCCGACAGCAGCAGCCCGCGGGAAACATTCCTGTCAGAAGCCCCCCAACCTTTAATGGTTGCCATTCCAACCAAACCCGGAAAAAGCTATATTGCTGAAAGCTCAGGCGGATATGAAACGATACAGTTATTGCCACCACCAAAGCATACGTTCACCTATAAGATTACACAACTCCCCATTGCTCCTGAAGCCCAGGCTGCCGGCTTTTTCGCCACCTACGACACCGAAGACGGACTAGCCCTTGACGCTATTCTTTGCAGTATGGAAGATAAAAAGGGAAACCTTTGGTTCGGTACTGCAGGGGGCGGGGTAAGTAAATTCAATGGAAAGTACTTTTTAAATTATACTACCGTCCAGGGGTTGGCATACAATACTGTCAATGTTATTTATGAAGATAAATCAGGCAATCTCTGGTTCGGAACTTCCGGAGGCGGTGTTAGCAAATACGATGGCAGATATTTTGTGAATTTTTCTGAGGAACAGGGACTTGCCAGCAATTCAGTTTCATCGGTTCTGGAAGATAATAAGGGTAATATCTGGTTTGGCACAGGTAATGGCGTGAGTAAATATGATGGAAAAACTTTTAAAACTTCCACAAACGTGCAGGGGTTGGGTGATAATTCCGTCTGGAGCATCATCGAAGATAAGAAGGGGGATCTCTGGTTTGGCACTAATGGAGGCGTAAGTGAATACGACGGGAAATCTTTTAAAAATTACACCCCTGCAGATGGATTGCCCGCTAAGGCAGTGTTGTGTATGGTGCAGGATAAGTCCGGCATTTTCTGGTTTGGCACCCGGGGTGGCGGGGTTAGTAAATTTGATGGCAAATCAATAGTGAACTACACCACTGAAGATGGGCTGGCTGGTAATAAGGTTGTCAGTATGATGGAAGACCGAACAGGTAATTTGTGGTTCGGCACATACGGCGGTGGGGTAAGCAAATACAACGGAACTTTCTTTGTCAATTTCACCACTTCCCAAGGGCTGGCAGGTGATGTTGTTGCAGGCATCACGGAAGATAAAACCGGCAATCTCTGGTTTGGCTTATATGGCGGAGGGGTAAGCAAATACAATGGTAAATCATTTGTAAATTATACCACAGCGCATGGCCTGGCGAATAATGTTGTCAGAAGCATTGCTGAAGATAAATCGGGGAACCTTTGGTTTGGCACAAATGGAGGCGGAATAAGTAAATATGACGGTCATTCGTTCGAAAATTACAGCACCGCTCAGGGATTGCCCAGTAACCTGTGCTACTGCATTACGGAAGATAAAAACGGCATCCTTTGGTTTGGCACGCTTGGTGGTGGACTTATTAAATTGGATGGAAAGTCGTTTACGAACTATACCACATTGCAGGGATTAGCGTCCAATGGTATTAATTGCATTGCCGAAGATAACATTGGAAATCTCTGGATAGGGACGAACGGAGGTGGCCTCAGCAAATTCAATGGTAAATCTTTTGTGAATTTCACCACAGCCCAGGGCCTTGCCAATAACACCGTTCAATGCATGGCTTCCGACAAATCAGGCAATCTGTGGTTTGGCACCAACGAAGGAATGAGCAAATTCGATGGGAAATCTTTTGTCAATTACACCACTGAGCAGGGATTGGTGAATAACATCATCAACAGCATTACCCTTGATGAATCAGACAATCTCTGGATAGGAACCGAAGAAGGGTTAAGTCTTCTTCGGAGTGAAAATGCCGCCGGGGTTAAAAGCGCCCTGAAGGGGAACGAGATTTTCAGCGGGCAACTGTTCGAGAACTTCACAACCAACAACGGGCTTCCGGATAGTTATGTAACACAGGTTATCCAGGATAATAAAAACAAATACTATGTCGGAACAAATCTTGGAATCTGTGAACTATTAAACCGAAATACTTTAAAAGGCAACCAAAATGAATGGATTGTCGGTAAAACATTTAATACACAAACGGGCTATCCTGTTAAAGATGTAAATGTTGGTCAAAACACCCTGTTTAAAGACAGTAAAGGTATCATCTGGATTGCGACTGGTTCAGATAAAACAGGATTGGTCAGGTTTAATCCCGCCGAAGTCTACTCCAATCCCACGCCTCCGGTCCTGGTTATTCACAATATCAAAATCAATAACGAATCAGTGGCCTGGAACAACCTGCATGCATTGTCAAAAAGAAAAGTTCATGATTCAACGGCTGTCAGCAATGCGGCTCAACCTGGCATAACCGAAGAAATAACCACTTTTGGAAAATTTCTGAGTGAAGCGGAGAGAAATTCAATGGGTCAGAAGTTTTCAGGCATCCGTTTTAAAGGCATCAATAAATGGTACCCGGTGCCTGAAAACCTGGTTATACCGCATCAATACAACAGCATTGGTTTCGAATTCACTGCGATTGACCCCGGAGGAAGATTTTTAATAAAATACCAATATATACTGGAAGGTTCCGATAAGGACTGGAGCCCAATCAGTAATAAATCATTTGCAAATTTTGATAATCTATTCGAAGGCACTTATACCTTCAGCCTTAAGGCTCAAAATACTGATGGAATCTGGAGCCAACCAATCGAATACACATTTGTAGTGCTGCCCCCCTGGTGGCGAACCTGGTGGATGTATCTTATTTATTTATTCGCTTTTCTGGCGGCTCTGCGCCTGTTTTCAAAATGGCGGGAAAGGCGGATTATGAAAGAAAAAGAAGCACTTGAAAATAAGGTAATGGATAGGACTGAGCAACTAAATCAGTCTTTGGAGCAATTGAAATCCACCCAGGCCCAGCTTATACAGTCAGAAAAAATGGCATCTCTTGGCGAACTCACTGCCGGTATTGCCCATGAGATAAAAAATCCGCTGAACTTCATTAATAACTTTTCGGAGGTCAATAATGAACTGATTGATGAAATGAAAGATGAGTTGGCAGTTGGCAATCAACAATTGGCAATCGAAATCGCAGATGATATCAAACAAAACCTGGGAAAAATAAACCAGCATGGAAAACGTGCTGATGCCATTATCAAAGGTATGCTCCAACACAGCCGCAGCAGCTCCGGGCAAAAAGAACTTGCCGATATTAATACCTTGTGTGATGAGTATTTGCGATTATGCTATCATGGACTGAGAGCCAAAGACAAAAGTTTCAACTCTGCCATGAAAACCGATTTTGATAATTCAATAGGAAACATCAATATCATTCCGCAGGATATTGGCAGGGTGGTTTTGAATTTACTCACCAACGCTTTTTATGCAGTAGATGAAAAAAAGAAACAACAGCCTGAGGGATACGAACCAACTGTTTCAATAAGTACAAAAAAGATTGGCGAAAAAGTTGAAATAAAAGTAAGTGACAATGGTAACGGCATACCAATGCATGTAATGGAAAAAATCTTCCAGCCATTTTTCACCACCAAACCTACCGGGCAGGGAACAGGATTGGGTTTGTCATTGAGCTATGATATCATAACCAAAGGTCATGGCGGGGAGTTGAAAGCAGAGACTAAAGAAGGAGAATTTACAACATTCAGGATTGATTTACCGATGCAATCCTGACAATGATAGAATGAAATCATAAACCATCGGAAGGAAATCAAACAAACAAAACATCAAACTGAATTATTAACAAACCAAAAACCAACATCATGGAAAATTTAAAAGAAACATCAGCTCAGGGTCATGATTTGATAAGCAATCTGGCTACAATTAAAGGGATATACGATGCCTTTGCTACAGGCGACTTCCCTGCATTTTTAAATGCAATGGATCCAAAAATGGAATGGAATGAAGCCGAAAACTTCCCCTATGCCGACCACAATCCGTACATAGGTCCACAGGCCATTGCCGAAGGCGTTTTTGGCCGCATTGGCGCCGATTGGGAGTATTTCACCCTTTCCGACCATGAATTCTATGAAACCACGGGTGATTCCGTAATTGTCACCGGCAGGTATAATGCAAAGCATAAAACAACCGGTAAGGTTATCCGTGCACAGTTTGCCCATTTCTGGCGGGTGAAAAATGGAAAGGCTACGAGGTTCCAGCAATATACCGATACGTACCAGGCAAATAGTGCTATGGTCAAATAGCAAGTAAAAGCATAAAAAGGCTTTAACCCAAATTGAGCGATTTGAAAAGGAAAACAGCTCACAATCGATCAGGAAATTGTATGCAATTCTCAGTAAAAACAGTCTCATGGCTGTGGGTACATTGAAACAATTTCCAAATCAGGGTTTACCTAAGTAAAGCGCTTTTTCGATTTGCTAAAATCGCTCAACTTAGGTTAAAAACGGCTTCCATGCGAAAGGCAGTCTATTGCCATGATACCAGGGCTTTTAAATTCAATTTCTTTTTGATAAACCTAAATCATCGGACTATGAAAAAAATCACGTTTTTTATCATTTGTACTGCACTTATCAGTTGCAATCAACAGGCAAACAAGGATGAAACATCAGAAAATCAGTCAATTACAGTAGATGTTGACTCTTTAAACGCTCTTTTTCTGGCAGGATGGAATAACAAGGACTCTACAGCTATCATGCAAACAATCGCTGAAAATGCGATCGTGATGAATGACTCAATAATACATACAGGCACTGATGCTATTGCAAAAAACTGGATCAGCGGTGGGGTTAAAGTTTTGAGTAATATCAGGACAATTTCATCGATTAAGGATTCAGATGGACATATTGCTTACGATGGAGGCACCTATAGCCTCGACCTGACACCTCCGGGTGGGTCTGTTTTAAAGGAAAAAGGAAATTATAGTCTGATCTGGACAAAACAAATTTCGGGTGAATGGAAACTGACACTCATTCATATCGAAGATGTTACAAGACTTCCTGACATTAAGTAGGCATATTATTTATCAGCGTAGTTTTTATGAGAAAAGGTTTATTCATCGCATTGCTGATTATAACTGCCGGATTCCCTGGTCTGCAAGGGTATGCGCAGAATAGCAGATTTGCGGACAGCAAGGATGACACCACCAGGATAAATAAACTGAATTCTCTTGCCGGAATTTTCCTGAAACAAAGCCAGTATGATAGTTGTCTGAAGTATGCTTCACAGGCACTGACAATTGCTGAAAGCCTTATCAGGTCAAAATCCGTAATCAATAACCCGGCTGATCTCAGGCAATGTAAATCACTCAAAATCAAATCACTGATTTTAGTTGCAGGATGCGTATCACTAAGCAATCCGGCAAAAGCCATTGACACTTTACAAACAGCTTTAAAGCTGGTGAAGGAAACCGGCAATAAGCAGTTGGAAGCTGAAATTTATGCGGGTATCGGGGATATCTATACCATGTTGTCCCGGGACCAATCCTCGTTGGAGAACAATCTCAGAAGCCTGGCAATTTTGCGTGAAACAGGCTACAGGAAAGGATTGGCGTGGCAATTGACCAATGTTGGGTTAAATCACAGAAATATGGGGAATTATGGTGATGCTATGGAGTATTTCATGGAATCGCTGAAAGTCGGCAGGGAAATCAGCGACAGTCTTAACATGATTGAAGCACTCCTCGCGATAGGGTTTACATACACATACGTGGAAAGATGGAATGATGCACTGAATTATCAGCATCAGGCTCTGAAAATATACACACAGATGAAGGATTCGTTGGGTATTGCCAGAATTTATAACGATATGGGCGTAACCAACATGAGGGCAGGCAACCTGGGAGTCGCTCTGAAGCAACACCAGGCGGCTTTAGCCATCCGGATAAAATCAACAGAGCATTATTACACTTTCGCATCCTACTTATACATTGGAGAGATATATGAAAGATTAAACAGGCTATCGGAGGCCATCACAAATTACGAGGCTGGTTTGAAGTATGTTAAATTTTCCGAATTTTTTGTCAGCGGCATTGATGCCCGGTTGAAGCTTGGTATTGTTTACCTGAAAACATCTGAGTACCAAAAAGCTATGAATGCTTTCAGTTCAGCCCTGGAGTTAAGTCTCAAAATCAAAGATGGAACATCCGTGGCACAGGCTTCCATGTACATAGCCAAAGTCTGGCTGGCTCAGGGTGAACCTCACAAAGCGCTTACCTGGCTCCGGAAAGCGGAAAAAGCAGCGCCTGAATCGGCAATAGTATTTCTTGGAGATACCTATCAAAGTATTGCAGAGACCTACTTTAAGCTGGGCGATTATAAAAATGCCTACATCAACCTGATGAAGTATGAAAAGGTAAAAGATTCAATAGTAGTAGCTGAAAACCTCGAAAAAATTACGACGCTGTCGAATCGCCTTGAGTTCGAAAACAAGCAGGCCCTTGAAAGCGAAAACCATAAAAAAATCCTGGCCATAAATCAGGCTCAGATAAAACGGGAGAAAATAACCAGGAACTTCAGCCTCTTTGGGATGTTTGTTGCTTTTGTTCTGACAGTTATTGTTTTTGTCCGGTTCATTGAGAAGAAAAAACTCAATTCAAAACTCAACGAAACTCTCTCAGATCTGAAATCAACCCAGTCACAGTTAATCCAATCCGAAAAAATGGCCTCCCTCGGCGAACTTGCCGCCGGTATTGCTCATGAAATTCAAAACCCACTGAATTTCGTCAATAATTTCTCGGAAGTGAGCAATGAGCTGATGGATGAAATGAAGGCAGAGTTGGCAGTCGGTACCGAAGCTTCGGTACAGTTGGCAATCGGGATCGGGAACGACATTAAAAAAAATCTTGAAAAGATCAACCACCACGGTAAACGCGCCGATGCCATTGTAAAAGGGATGCTCCAACACAGCCGCAGCAGCAGCGGTGTGAAAGAACCAACTGATATCAATGCCCTGGCAGATGAATATTTAAGATTGACCTATCATGGACTGAGAGCCAAAGACAAGTCTTTCAACGCCACCATGAGAACCGATTTTGATACAACCATTGGCAACATAAATATCATTCCGCAGGATATTGGAAGGGTGATTCTAAATCTGATTTCCAATGCTTTTTATGCTGTGAATGAGAAAAAGAAACAACAGCCTGAGGGTTACGAGCCAACTGTTACAGTCTCTACTGAGGTTGCCATCCCCCCTGTAGGGGGACAAAGGGGAGTCAAAATCTCCGTAAAAGATAACGGCAACGGCATTCCCCAAAAAGTACTGGATAAAATCTTCCAGCCTTTTTTCACCACCAAACCAACAGGGCAGGGAACAGGACTTGGTTTGAGTTTGAGTTATGATATTATCACCAAAGGACATGGTGGGGAACTGAGAGTGGAAACAAAGGAGTTCGAAGGAAGTAAGTTTATAATCTATTTACCAGCATAAACTGATATGATGATGAAGTTCCGTATTATTTTAAAATTGCAGATTGCGTTTTTGGCGTGTTCATTATTTAATCCTGTTTATGCTCAACAAAGCAGGATTGATTCCATTATTCACCTACTTGGGAAAAGCAGGATTCTAAAAGGAGTTGATACTGCTAAGTTTATTTCAGCAACGGCACTTATCGAAAAAACCACCTTACGCGATTCTTCCATTGTCGTTTTAGAAAAAGCTGGAAATCTGTTTTCTTATGGTACTGATGAGCATTGGAGCTATTTAGTTAAGTTCAGCATTCTGAAAAGTTTAACTACAACGGATAAAGACAAAGCAATTTCATACGGTACGAACAATTTCAAAGCACTTACCAAAAGCAAAACCAAAAATGCTTCATTTATCAGCAGTGCATTTTTAAAACAATTAAGGTTGCCCTATCGAAATTCAAACAGACTTATTGATGGCTTTCAATATTTCAATGAAAAGTTAAAAGAATACAAATTAACCAATGATTCATCAGGCCTGGCCACTTGTTATTATGTAATAGGTGGTTTCTACAGAACAACAGGCTTGCTGGATCAGGCTATCTATAATATGAAAAAGTCGATAAGTTACATGGGTGTGCCTTTAGAAAATGATGAATCCATTGCTCCATTTCCTAATCCGGTTGGCAGGAATATTTGGTTAAATAATACTTCAGTTGTAGGTATATACTATTTGCAACAGGGAAACGATAAAGAAGCTCTCAAATACAGCGCTATCCAATATAATGAATTCAAAAAAGGTAAATTGAAAAGTTCAGGTAATACGCCTACCTACATAGCACTGGCTAAACTCTTAGCTGGTCAGTTAGACAGTATTGAATATTATTTGGATATTACTTTTAAGGATAAGGAAAACCAAAAACAATTTGATCCAATTGCCTTTGCATTACAGGCAAAAGCCATGTATAAAATAAAAAAAGGAGCCTTGGCTGAGGCAGAAACACTTATTGAAAAATGTTGGCAGTTAATTGAGCAAAACCAGATACCGGTAAATGCTCCTGCCGGAATAATTGACCCTGACTATTATCTGGCATTGATAAGAATTGAACAGTTCCGGACTGATGAAGCCATCGGATTGCTTGAAAAAGACATAGTTAGATTGGGCAACACGCGTTTATTTGTATTAAGAGATTACAAATTAATGGCAGAATTATATGATAAGACCGGTAATACAAAAGCTAAAGAAGCTTACAAGTTGTTTATTTCCTTGCAGGACAGTTTGCTGTCTGACCAGAATAAATACCGCTCTTTAAGTTTTGAAACAGAGCAACAAATGAATGAAAAGGAATTATCAATCACCAAGCTCAGGAGTGAAAACAAGATTTCATCGCTTATCAGGAATTTTTCTATCGGAGTGGCAATATTGCTTCTGATATTAGCGATTGGTGCCTATCAGCGTTTCCGTTACAAACAAAAAGCAAATAGGATTCTGGAAGC
>JBBQIQ010000069.1:0-20246 GCA_038325075.1 Bacteroidales bacterium
CATAGCAGTAAATGCCTCCAACGGGATATATTGTGCCGGCGAATTCTCAGGAACGGTTGATTTTGATCCCGGCGCCGCTGTAGCGGAAACTACAGCTATCCAATCGGATGCTTTTGTTGTAAAACTGGGTCAGAGTTCAGCGGGGATATCCGATAACAACAGTATATCAGGCATTTCAGTATATCCGAATCCCGCTGGAAATGTTGTTTATGTTGATATTCCAAAACTAAAGGGAAATGTATCGCTGGCAATATACAACAGCATTGGGTCTTTGGTTTACAAACAGAAAAATATTGAGATGTTTAATTCCATCGATGTAACCAATCAACCGGTTGGATTATATTATCTGTATGTAATGAGCAACGGCAAAATTATAGCGTCAAAGAAAATTGTGAAAGAATAAATTCTTGAGCCTGCTCCGAAAAGTCAATAAAGAAAAATAGACACCAAGTCTCCAATACACCAATTTGCGTATAATA
This sequence comes from Bacteroidales bacterium, assembly GCA_038325075.1. Classification (GTDB taxonomy): domain Bacteria; phylum Bacteroidota; class Bacteroidia; order Bacteroidales; family Lentimicrobiaceae; genus Lentimicrobium. Next base: position 480 of record JBBQIQ010000069.1, read on the forward strand.
TTGAATATCAATATATTAATATTGGTGGGTTTTGGTGTTTTTTTGGCACTTCGACAGGCCTGTCTGCAAGATGGCAATCAGGCAGGCTCAGTGCATCGCTTGGTGTCAGTTAATTAGTTTTCGAGGTGACTCAATTCTTTTCATTTTCATTTTTTCTATCGATGCTGACTCAGAGAAAAGCGGCTTATGAGATCGCTCTGTTATATGCTGCGTTCCCGTTTTCCATAGTGTTCCAGCAAAAAACTAAGCTTCATATCCGGAATCATCCTCACTCATATCTGGCTCAGTAGCATCAGATGACAGTAGCAACTGGCTTTCTGCATCTCCCAGCACTTCCACCCCTTTCAGCCTTCGTTGGATAGCCCGTGTACGTTTGCCCATTACCTCATCAATCTGGTTACTTGCTGTCTGTATGTTCTTCTGGGCTTTTTCAAGCATTCCGCCAAAGTTCTCAAATTCCTTTTTAACGGCTCCCAGTATTTTCCAGACCTCGCTGCTCCGTTTCTGAATGGCCAGGGTGCGGAAACCCATTTGCAGGCTGTTAAGAATAGCCGCCAGGGTAGTGGGTCCGGTGACAATTACTTTATAGGTTCGCTGCAACTCTTCGAGCAGGCTGGCTTTGCGGACCACTTCGGCATAGATACCTTCAAATGGCAGGAACATAATAGCAAAGTCAGTGGTATAGGGTGGGTCAATGTATTTATCGCTGATGTCTTTCGCCATCTTTTTGATGACTGACTCCAGAATTTTCTGAGATGCCTCTATTTGCACCAGATCGGCCACATCATAGGCATTCTGCAACTGCTCATAAGCTTCGCGGGGAAATTTTGCATCCACCGGCAGCCAGACATTGCCCGTGATATCATCCTTTCCGGGCAGTTTGATGGCAAATTCCACCACCTCGCTGCTACTCTTTTTGGTGCGAACGTTGGCTTCGTATTGTTCGGGAGCCAACACCTGTTCGAGCAGCATTGAGAGTTGCACTTCGCCAAATCCGCCGCGCATTTTCACATTGCTGAGTACCCGCTTCAGCCCGCCAACATCCTGCGCCAGCGTTTGCATCTCACCCAGGCCTTTTTGTACGCTTTCCAACTGCTTACCCACCAGTTCAAAGGATTGACCCAGCCGCTCATTCAGGGTCTTCTGAAGCTTTTCATCCACAGTGGCGCGCATTTCCTCGAGTTTCTTTTCGGTGCTTTCAACCATTTTCTGTTGCTTTTCTTCCAGTTGCCCGAACTTTTCCCGTTGCAGATCATTGAAGGATGCCACATTCTTGTCGAAGGTTTCGCTGAATTGTTTGAAAACCTTTTCGATGGCTTCGCGCATCTGTTTGTTTTCTTCGGCTGACTGTTTTATTTGGGCATTCAATCGCTCCTCAACTTTTGCATTTATCTTCTCAAGATTTTCGAGGGTTTTGGTTGCCAGTTCCTTTTGTTCAGTTTTCAGCTCATCAAATTTACCACGAAGTTCGAGGGTGAATTCTTTTAGTGCATTTCCCTGTTCAGCCCGGTTTTCGCGGTTGAGCGTGGTATTTTCCTCGCGGTTAAGCCTGAAGTCTTCCTTCAGGTTGGTTTCAATACGGCTGAGATTGCCAGTTAACAAATCGATCTTTGGAATAAGTCCGGCATCGACGGTTTTTCCGGTTCGGAAAATGAACAACAGCGCAATATTAACAATAACCAGCAGTGTGATTATCAGAAGCAGGGCGGTTTCCATAATTAGGACTAATTTAAATGCTAAACTACGAATAATTTGAGAATCGGAGATAAGGTTTAGGCTAAGGCGATGAGCTGAGCAGCTTGCCCGCAGAAACGGAGTGGATGCGGGGGAGCCGAAGCTTTGAGGTTTAGGTAGAGGTTAAGGTTAAGGTTAAGGTTAAGGTTAAGGTTTTGCTTCGGCTTCGCTCAGCAACCAAGGTTGAGGCGATGAGCTGAGCGCAGCCGAAGCTTTGAGGTTTAGGTTTAGGTAGAGGTTAAGGTTAAGGTTAAGGTTAAGGTTAAGGTTGTGCTTCGGCTTCGCTCAGCAACCAAGGTTGAGGCGATGAGCTGAGCGCAGCCGAAGCTTTGAGCCTGCCTGTCTGACAATCAAGTTTCAAAAGAGTGATTAGTCAGCCAGTCAGACAGGGTTGCCAATGTCCAATGTCAAATTTCAAATTTTCAATGCTACAGTATCAATCCAATATTTCCCCGACAAAGTGGGCGGGGCAAGCTGCTTCGCTGCGCATCATTCCAACATTCCATCATGGTTCCTGAGCGGCGGTTGGTGAGCGCAGTCGAACCAAGTCGAAGGACCAACATTCCACCCTTCCTTCATTCCACCCATACATCTTTACTTCAACACCTGGTACTGCATACCCTTCTTCTCAAGTTCAGCAAGTATAGTTGGCAACTGGGTAGTGTCCTGCAGGTTAAAGGTGATGGTTGCCTGCACATATCCGATCGGAACACTGGTAATAGAGCGTTCATGATAGATGTCGTGGATGTTGGCTTTCATTTTCTCAAGGATTGAAATCACGGATTTCAACATGCCGGCCTGATCGGGAATCAATACAGCAATGCGGGCACGATAGCCTTCGTCCATCACCCCCTTTTCAAGAATCTGTTCCAGGATACTCATATTGATGTTACCTCCGCTGATGACCGGAACAACTTTCCGGCCTTTAAGATCGGTTTTGCCGTATAGCACAGCCGCCATGGCAGCAACCCCGGCTGGTTCGGCAAGGATTTTTGCCCGCTGAAGCAATAAATAGGCTGTACGTGCCATTTCAGCATCGTTGACTACCAACAATTCATCAACCAGTTTGCGGGTTACTTCAAAAGTGAGGTTTCCGGGTGATTTCACGGCAATCCCATCTGCAATGGTATGCAATGAATTAAGGATGGTCGGTTCGCCTTTTTCAATAGAAACCTTCATTGATTGAGCTCCGTCTGCTTCAACACCGATAATCCGGATTTTGGGGTTCAGTTGTTTCAAAGCTATAGCAATGCCGGCAATCAGGCCACCACCACCAATCGGAACAAGCACATCATCTACATCGCGCAACTGCTCAAAAATCTCCAGCCCAACAGTGCCTTGTCCGGCAATAATAAACGGATCGTTAAACGGATGTACGAATGTGGCCCCTGATTTTTCACCAAATTCAATGGCAGCGGCGAAAGCATCATCGAAGGTTTCGCCGGTGAGCACAACCTCAGCACCATAAGCCCGCGTTGCAATAACTTTCAGTGGAGAGGCAAAAACTGGCATAAAGACCGTGCTTTTAACACCCAGTTTTGAGGCAGCATAGGCTACGCCTTGCGCATGATTACCGGCAGAGGCACACAATACCCCCTTTCTGGTTTCTTCCGGAGTAAGATTGCTAATTTTATAATAGGCGCCTCTTACTTTAAAAGAGCCGGTTGTCTGAAGGTTTTCAAGTTTCAGGTAAACATGGGCACCCGACATGGCAGAAAAAGACTTACTTCGTTCAAGCGGGGTCTTCTTGACGATATTTTTCAATACTGATTGTGCATTGATAATATCAGAGAAAAGAGGAAGTGGCTGGTGGTTTATCGAAAGAGACATAAAGGAATAGATTTCGAAGCGCAAAGTTACAAATTCGATTTTGTGCCAATGAAATAATTCTTCCGTTGGATAATTTTATGGTGCTTGATTTTAAAGTACATTGTAAAAGAGTTTAACCCAAATTGAACGATTTGAAAAAGAAAATCGCCCGATCGATCAGGAAATTGTAAGCAATTCACAATAAAATATATTCAAGGCTTTGGTGAATTGCAACAATTTACAAATTGGGGTTTACCTAAGTAAAGCGCTTTTTCACTTCGTTCAAATAGCTCAACTTAGGTTTAAGTTGAATGATACTTATTTTTTAAAGAGTTGCAAATCAATTATATAATAATTTTCATTTAAAGAAATATCACCTTTTTTTATTTTTCATATTAAGTTATTGTAAGCTTACAGTTTTTTCACTAATTTTATATTCAGAAATCTGCATCTAATTATCCAACGTTAATTCACCAAAAACCAACATTATGAAAAAGAATTACTTTTTGGGATTACTATGCTTTCTGATGGCTTCTTTAAGTCTTCAGGCTCAGGATCGGCCAATTTCCCCCGGACAGGTAGGGGTAGGGCAATATCATGGACTATCGGCTCCTTTGCGCGACCTTCCTGTGATTTCACCGGAAGAATATGAAAAAATGGAAATCGACGCCATGAAACCCCGTAACGAAGAGATGCGTGAACGATCTTATCCTTTTGCTGAAACGGCACTACCCAAAGGCAATGACCCTGCCTGGCAATTAAAAATGGGAACTACCCCGGCCCCTAAAGCCCCGATTGTCTCTTTCGATGGACCGACTTCACCTTACTACCCACCGGATGCAAACGGAACTGCCGGACCCAATCATTTTATGCAAACGATTAATTCCGTTTATGCCATCTATTCAAAAACAGGAGCTTTGCTGGCAGGTCCTACCAATCTGAATCTGCTATTCGGAAGCGTAACAGGAGCTACCTGTAATGATGGGGATCCTATTGTATTGTATGACGAGCAGGCCGATCGTTGGTTGGTGGTTGAATTTTCGGTTTGCGGGACTAACGACTATATGTTGTTTGCCGTTTCACAAACCAATGATCCGACAGGAAGCTGGCATCGTTATTCATTTGATGTGGACGATATGCCGGATTACGAAAAGATTGGTATCTGGCAGGATGGATATTACATGGGTACCAATAATAGTGGTGCAGGTAAAAAAGACATCTATGTATTTGAACGCTCAAAAATGCTCCTGGGCCAGACTGCCCAGATGGTAGGTTTTGACAATGCCTGGAGGCCAACCACCATTGATGGTTTTATGTGTGTACCACCGGTTGACAACGATGGTGTATTTGCACCTGCCGGCAGCCCCGGATTGTTCATTACCATTAACGACGATGCCATCGCCGGTGGCAGCGACCAATTGTGGATATATGAGCTGGCTGTTAACTGGACTACACCTACATCATCGACTTTTACAAGATCACAGCAATTGGCTGTGCCTGCATTCGACAGTAACTTCGGTGCCAACTGGGATAACATCAAACAACCCAATACTACCCGCGAACTGGATGCTATTCCTCAGGTCGTTATGAATGCGCCGCAGTACCGCAATTTTGGTACTTATCAAACCCTTGTTTGCTGCCATACCGTAGATGTAAATGCAACTGACCGCGCCGGTATCCGTTGGTATGAATTACGCAAAACTTCCGGAATATGGTCACTCAGGCAGTCCGGCACTTATTCGCCAGATGTAAACTCGCGCTGGATGGGCAGTATCAGGCTGAACGGTCAGAATGAAATTGGGCTTGGCTATTCAATTTCGAGCACTACTGTTTATCCCGGCATTCGCTACACTGGCCAAACGGCTACGGCTTACGCTGCAGGGGCCGGAACCCTCGATCTGGCCGAACAGACCATCACCACCGGGACATATTCGCAAACAGCCTACAACCGCTGGGGCGACTATGCCGGTTTGAGTGTTGATCCTTCAGATGACCGCACTTTCTGGTTTACGACAGAGTATATTGGAACTTCAAGCGCACGCAAAACACGGATCGCCTCCTTCCAGGTTGGTGCCACTCCGGCAACTCCTGATCTGGTTGTTCAGAGTCCGGCTGTAAGCCCGACCTCGGTACTTAGTGGTGCAACTACCACTGCATCCTGCACGGTTTACAACCAGGGTGGGGCTTCGGCCGGAGCATCAAATCTGAAATATTATCTTTCTTCAGATAACGCCTATGGAACAGGAGATGTTCTGCTTGCGACCGATGCCGTTTCTGCCCTGAATGCTTCTGCCTCTGCCCCTGTGAGCGAAGTGGTAACAATTCCTTCATCAACTGAAGCAGGTAATTATTACATCCTTTTTGTAGCCGACGCAGATGCCCAGGTTACTGAATCAAATGAGAACAACAATGTAGGAAGTGCCGCGCTGACAGTAACTTCAGCTTCAGGAAGTCCCGACCTGATCGTTCTTTATCCGGCAGCTTCACCTACTGCATTAACTGCAGGTCAGACAACTACCGCCTCCTGTACTGTTCAAAACCAGGGTACTGCATCCGCCGCGGCTTCCAACCTGAAGTATTACCTTTCAACTGACAATGCATATAGCACCGGCGATACTTACCTCGCAACAGATGCGGTTGCAAGTCTGGTATCAGGTGCCTCTGCCGCAGTAAGTGAAGTGCTGACCATTCCTGCAGCTACAGCATCAGGTACCTGGTATATTGTCTGTTTTGCCGATGCCGATGCCCAGGTTACTGAAAGCAACGAAGGAAACAATTTCGGATACATTGCCATTAGTGTAACTTCAGCAACACAAGGATGCAACAGTACCGTTCAATATCCAAGTAGTACACTGAGTCCTACAACTTCCTGGAAGACACAGAATTCAATTTATGCCGGAGAATTTACAGCTTTTAACGTAACTTCCGGCGTAACTTATGTCTTCTCATATTGTACTGCAGATGGCGCAAGTGCATCCTATGATTCTGAAATGACTTTGCGCAATAAGACAACCAACGCCTTCCTGGTTTATTCTGATGATGTTTGTGGTGATGATGCCAAGATTACCTGGATAGCAACCTTCACAGGTCAGGTCAAACTTGTCACAACAGTATATGGTTGTGGAACCAATTCTGTAAGTACAAAACTAAGATACAAACGATTGGCTAAGGAATCGGAACAATTGTTAACTGATGTTGAAGAATACCTGGTTTATCCAAACCCGGCTTCATCGCAGGTTACTGTTGAATCACCGAATGGATTTGAGAATGTACAGCAGATACTGGTTTACAATGTTTCGGGGCAGGTAGTCAGAACGGTCTCCATTCCTGCCAAAGCCGACAATGTTTATACAATCAATCTCGATGATCAGCCTTCAGGATACTACCTGGTTAAGGTCGTTGGAACTGATATATTGAAACAATACAAACTGATTCTTACCAAATAATCAAATTGGCGAATTATTATTAGAAAAGGCTGGTCCATTGGGCCAGCCTTTTTATATTAAACCTCTTTAAATTATCGGTGATTATTTAATCTTTTAATCAATATTTTGTTGTCTTGTATCAGGAAACTGGTAGAATCTTTAATTTAAATTATAAAACTCCTGATAACGTGTGAATTATATAACTAATATCCAGAATTGTGTAATCAGTCAGGCTGGTTGCGGCCATATCTTTACCTAAAATGAATGGATCCTTTCGACTTTTTCAAACTACTCGTATTCTACAAAAATTACTTCTCTGAATTCTTTTTCAAAAACCATTTAAACAAACATTATGAAAAAACAACTTCTCTTTCTGGTAATTTCAGCTATGATGCTGGCTACTGGTTGTAATCAAAAAAATGAAGAAATTACTCAGTTAAAGGCGAAAAACGATAGCCTTATTGCAGTCGTATATGCCAAAGACACAACGGTTATCTCCTTTGTAAACGCTTTTAATGAAATTCAGTCGAATCTGGATTCAATAAAAATGAAGGAAAAAATCATCAGTAAAAACGCAGAAGGAAGTTCCGAAATTAAAACCAGGACGAAAGATCAGATCAACAACGATATTAACCTTATCTACAAATTACAGCAGGAAAATCGTTCAAAGGTTTCAAGCCTGCGTTCGCAACTGAAAAAATCAGGAGCTCATTCTGCTGAACTGAACGAAATGATAAATAACCTCACGAAGCAAATTGAAGATAAAGATGTGCAGATTGCTCAGCTTAAAGAGGATCTTGCCAAAGTAAATGTAATGGTTACTGACCTGACTACCAATATTGAAAACCTGAATGAGACTAACAAACAAAAACAACAGGTAATTGACGAAAAAACGGCCGAACTCAATACTGCTTATTATGTTGTTGGCACAACTTCTTTTCTTAAAGACAAGAAAATCATTACCAAAGAAGGTGGATTTATCGGACTTGGGAAGTCGAAAGAACTGGTTCCCGGGGTTGAGATGAGCAATTTCACCAAAATTGACATCACAAAGCTGAAAGCTATTCCGATTATGGCAAGTCATTTAACTATTTTAACCTCACACCCTAAAAGTTCTTACCGTCTGACGGGAAAATCATTATCTGACAGTTTGGTAATAACCAATCAAAAAGAATTCTGGAGCTTGTCGAAAGTGCTGGTAGTCAATGTAAAATAATTATTTCATCGGATATGATAAGGAAGCCATCTCAAATGCGGGATGGCTTTTTTAGTTCTTCAATGTTCGTTCAGGAAAACAAGACAATCCTTCAACTTTCGATAGCACGCGTCCTCCGACGCATACCCTGTAAGTCGCTATGCCCACTTTGCGTAAAGCCTCTAACACTTGCGAACTCTGATTGCGCGCGGCTTCCCGCTTTGGTGGGACAGGCACCGAAGTGTGCCTCTGACGCTGTTATAGAGCCCTCCGTTTGTGTGCATAATTCCGGAATTGGCTGAAGCCAGTCAGCCTGAGCATTCCTGCATGCTCTGCTTCAGTCAATATGTGAATGCATTTTTCCGTATTACGTCAGGCTTGGAGGGTGCCTGCCAAATAATCGGGCTCAGGCTCAACCTGAATGCAGGCAGACAGGCCTGAGCCTAAATGGAAACTTCAATGCTAACTGAAGTTGGGCGAACGTGTTGGGGAACGCGCGTTGACTTTGGGTTTGTGCCCGAAGAGGTGATTTTCCGGGATACACAGCTTTCTTAAAATTAATGCAGATACAGGTCCACAGAAGAGGTAAATAGCTGCCTTTTGGAATAGCTTTAAAAGCACCATCGATGGAAACTGGGTGTATTTTATATTTTTTTGAATGGGTAATTGTTATTACTAGCGCTATTAACCTGCCCCGTCCTCTATAATCAGAGTTCCGCGAAATGTGTAATTTAATTGAATCAATCAGATTTGGGCATCACAAACATTCCTGGCTCAGCCAATGTTATAACATTATATAAATCTTTTAAAAAAATATTTTATGGAAAATAATAAAGCCTTTGATCAGCGCAGGGTTGTGGTTGTGGGCGCAGGAAGTGTAGGTGCCACGTATTGTTACGCTCTGGCGCAAAGTGGTCTGGCAGATGAAATCGTACTTATTGATAAAAATACTGATTTGGCAAAAGGGCAGGTATTAGACCTGTCTCATGGTCAGCCATTCTTCCCTTCGGTCATCATTCGTGCAGGTAGTCCGGATGATTATACCGATGCCCAGTTGGTTGTCGTTACAGCGGGGGCTGCGCAAAAAGATGGGGCAGAATCACGCCTTCAGCTTTTAAAAAAGAATGCCGAAATTATTCGTGAAATAGCCCGCGAAGTAGCCGAAAAACAGTGTCAGGGCGTCCTGCTCATTGTAAGCAATCCTGTTGACGTGCTCACTTATGTTGCGCTTAAAGAAACCGGATGGGTTAGGGGAAGGGTTATCGGCTCGGGAACTGTTTTGGACAGCGCCCGTTTCAGATACCTTATTAGTCAGCATTGCAAGGTAGATGTGCACAGCGTGCATGCCTACATACTGGGTGAACATGGCGACAGTGAATTTGCAGCCTGGTCGATGACGAATGTGGGTGGTATTGGCATTGACGAATACACCGCTGTTTGCGAGGATCCTGCTGATTGGCCATCTGAACGCGGAAAGATGGAAGAAATGGTACGAAAATCAGCCTATCATATCATAAACTACAAAGGGTCAACTCATTTTGGTGTAGGCATGGCGCTGGTAAGGATATCGGAGGCCATTTTGCGAAATCAACGCAGCGTGCTTTCGGTGTCATCCTTTGTGGATGGAGAATATGGATTGAAAGACCTTTGTATCAGTTTGCCCTGTATAATAGATGAGGGAGGCGTTAACCATATTATTTCGGGCAAACTAACACATGAAGAACAACAATCGCTTGAACATTCCGCCCAGACGCTGAAAGATGCCATTCAGTCGCTAAATGAAAAATAAGCGACAGCTCTATTATTTATCTGGGGTTTTTGATAATATATTAAATCTTACCGGCGATTTTATTCCTGCTGCACCTCATATCTCCAGCCCGATAACCCGGGTTAACAGGGTCCTTAATTTTGATTCATCATCAATAATTAAAACGTTATTCAAGATTCAGGATTTTTAGGGATAGGTTCAAATTTAAACTATTCTTAATTATTCCTGTGCAATGTTATAGTGTTTAATTGGACCGGCGGCAAGTTGATAAAATTCGCATGGTAGATAAAATTCACGATTTTAATCCCTGGATCACGAGTTTTATCTGTAAATGATGTGAATTATATTTGCGATGAAACCAACAAATCCCAACCACAAAACAAAACGATTAAAACAACTACAGAGGGGTAGCTTTTATTTTATGGTTATATTATTCATGCAGTTTGCTCCGGTATTATAAGCAATAGGCGTAACCTTCAATCAACCCTAGTTTGTTCCAGCCCCTCCTGTATTCTCTCTTTTACTTCCAGCGCAAGTGAATCGTAGGTGTGATTTTCCGGGAAAACCGGTTTCAGGAAGTCAATATTGATTATAGTCCATGGCCTGGGAAAACGGCTGCCTTTGGGCAGTGCTTTAAATGCACCGGATATCGAAACAGGCACAATCGGAATATTCAGTTCGCTGCTTAGGATGGCAAAGGTTTTCTTAAACTCACCCAGTTCACCAGTCAGTGTGCGGGTGCCTTCGGGGAAAATAATCAGGGAGCGGTTCTGCTTCAATACTTCAGCCATCTTTTGTATCGATTCTTTCAGGTCCTTGTTAAGGTCAACAATGATGATGTTGTTGCGGCTGGCCAGAAATTTGAGCCAACGTTGCCTGATGTGCTTCTCTTTTGCATAGAAATAGGTTCGCTGCATCTGTTGATTGGTCAGATAGGCTGCCACAAAAAGTCCATCGAATGAGCTTTGGTGATTGGGTGCAAGGATAAACGGCCCTTCCGGGATATTTTCATGACCCTTTACCCTGTATCGGAAATAAAGGTGGAAAAATATCCGGAAGGAATAGAGTAGCCATCTGCCGGTGAACCAGCTTACCGGAAGTTTAAGGTTTACTTTTTCGCGCAGTATATCGGTCCAGTTAATGCGCCCTTCTTCGATACGGGTTTTATGTTCACCTACGAATTCCGAAAGCTTCAACACATCGCCAAAGCCGGTCATGGCAACTGGTTCAATGTTTACTCCGAAGTTCTGTTGCAGCCACGCCTGAAATTCCACTTTGTCGAGCGAATCCATGCCCAGGTCAATTTCGAGGTGGTGGTGCGGCCTTACTTTACGTCCTTTTTCAGATTCGAGGTAAGCCGCAATAATTTTAAATTCGGGACTTACCGGCACTAAATGAGAGATATCTTCCTGCTGCTCTATAGCCAGGTCGCTCAGGCGGAAACGCTGCAACTTACCCAGGCGGGTTCGCGGCAATTCTCCGGTGGTAATAAAGAAGCGCATCAGCTTTTTGTAAGGCGAAACGCTGTTGTTGAAAGGCTCAATTACCTCTTTACGGAATGTTGCTTCTGTATCACTCAAACTGGTAGATGATATCGTTTCGGGATCGGGAACGATAACCACCTGTAGCAGATCATCCCTGAAAAAAACACCACAATCTTTCACCAGTGGTGATTCCAGGAGTTTGGTTTCGATTTCGGAAGGGTTTACATTTTTCCCGTTGGATAGGATAATAATTTCCTTTTTCCTTCCGGTGATAAACAGGAACCCGTCTTTATCGAAATAGCCCAGATCGCCGGTATAAAGCCAGCCTTCCTGCAATACTTCAGCAGTTTCTTCAGGCCGGTTGTAATAGCCTTTCATGATATTGGGGCCCGAGGCGAGGATTTCGCCATCTTCAATCCGGACCTTCGTTTGATTCATTACTTCGCCCGGAGAACCGATTTTAACTCTTCCCGGCTGGGTAAATGTGATCATGGGTGCAGCTTCGGTCATGCCAAATCCTTCAAGTACTTCGAATCCCAGAACCTGAAAATCACGGCCAACATCAGGGTCGAGGGCGGCACCGCCCGAAACCAGGGATTCCACCGATCCACCAAGCTTCTGGTGAACAGTGTTAAATATTTTCCTGGAAAACTTCTTCGAATTTATCTTATTGGCTATTTTAAAGAGTAGCCGGGCAACCGCGCTTTTATTTACCTTGTCCATAATACCTTTACGGATGGCAGCATAAAGCCTTGGCACACCGATGATAATGGTGATGGTATTGTTTCGCAGGGTAGCCATGATGTCTTCCGAAACCATGGATGGGCTGATGGCGATGGTACCTCCCAGGTAGAGTGGGATAACCATGGTTCCCATCAATGGGAAAATATGGTGGAGTGGCAGCAGCACCATTACCCTGGAGTCGGGCCGGTAAATGGGGATAAATTCAGAAACAGCCCTGATGTTTGTCAAAAGATTCAGAAACGAGAGCATAACACCCTTGGGGCTGCCGGTAGTACCCGAAGTGTAAATTATCACTGCGGTATCGTCCTGGTCAGGGTCAGAAGCAGCTTGAATTTCATTATTTTCCGGATTCAGTGATTCCAGTTCATTGATTATATACAACATGGGATTGATGCCAGCCATCTCAACAGCTTCAAGCATAGCCGCATGCTTGTCGGCAGAGCAAAATACCACAACGGGGGTGGAGTCTTTCAGGATATAAGCCACCTCAGAAACGGAGGCCATAAAGTCAACCGGTATTGCAACGCCTTGCCTGCTCCAGATTGCATAAAAAGCAACCACCCATCCGGGACGGTTTTCAGAAAAAATCACAGCATGTTCCCCAGGCTTAAGATTGAACTGTTCTGCAAAAGTCTGTATTTTGAGATGAAGGTCTGTAAAGGAGATCTTCTGTTCTCCGAAGGCTATGGCTGTTTTGTCGCCAATGGTCTGAAGCATGTTATACAAGGAGATATGCTTTTGAGATTATAAATGATTGATGTTCAGAAGTCTGCAACAATATTTTCGCCGGCCCGTCTTATGGTAAGGTAAAAAGCCTGATTCACCGAAATGGGTATGGCAAAATCTGTCAGAATTCTAAATGCAAAGCTACGAAATTTCCAATCCGGATTTGCAGAAAACCCAAATAACTTGCAATCAATGAACAAGTTAAATAATGCATGTTTCTGAATATGAAGGAACTTTGATGGTTATAGAACCACTTCAGGTATTTCTATCGGATAGTTCCAGTATTTCTGCCGTAACATTTTTGAGCAGTCGGTTTGGTAACCTTAATATTTCCAGCATCCTTAGATTGGCTGCAAGGTCGGAACAGAGTACAATCTGATGGTCGATCAGTATTTGTTTTTGCTTTTGATTCAAACCGGATATTGCCGTTACCGGAAAAAGTGCTGTTGTTTCAATCAGTTCCTTCAGGCTTCCATGGCGGGGATAATCCCAGCCCATAAGGTGAAGTCCCATACATTTCCCGAAAGCAGCAGCATCATCTGAGAAACGGGTATTGGTAACCACCCAGCCCTGGAAACTTTTACCCTGATTTTCGGGTAGCGTTTTCCACACAGATTCCACATCCAGAAAACGTGACCGGATGTACATGGGCACCTGCACACTGCAGACCTTTCCGGGAATGTTGTGGTATTTGCATTCAATCATCAGTTTAACCGCGGGGTTCCATGCCTCTACATCCACCTCGTGCGAAACGCATTTGCCCTGGATAATCACTCCAGTTCGGGCTTTGTAACCCAGCCTTTTCATCAGTTCGCCGATGTATGTCTCAAAAGGGTAACCGGTCGGGCCAAGTTCCATAATGGCATTTTTAAGGCTGTAGCGCCCGGCAGTTGCATGTACTTTTCGCCTGAGCATCCGGAAAGCCCTGCGGTATATACTTTTGGTGGTAATGCCTTCGTAAAGGTCTTTTCTGATTTCAGAAATGATTTCAGAGATATCCTTTTCTGATGCCCCCGAATTCTTCAGGGAGTGATATAGTTTCTCCTCCGAAAAGTCCTGGCTTTCGCCGGATGATTTCCTTACAGTTACCTGATTGGTCATAATTACCCGATATAACAGCGTGGTAAAGTTAATGAAAGATTGTCTGATTATCCAATTCTGAAAGGTAAACAAACATCCCTTTTATTGAAAAGTTTGCCTGCTGCATCTTTTATAAACTAAAACCATGACAGTGATTATCAATGCTTCGCCTACCATGAAAATAAATCAGTTAATTCCATAAAGCCCATGGCGATACTGAAGATAAGCAGTAAAAGTATGGTTTTGCGGATGGGTGTCATGGGTTAAGTCTATGACTAATTTCCAACCATTCGTTTGGTGAATTCACTTCATCAACCTTTTTACGCCAAATTTAGATATGCAATCTAATCTTTTAAACAACGAACCGAATAACCGTTTTCCTTAAAGTTAGAAGTCGGATATGCTAAATAGCGATACACTGCTGTTGAGAAGTTTTGTTCAGTTGAACTCCACCATCCTGCTGCTACTCCCAAAGAATTAAATGATAAATAAGGATGATAGTATCTCAGACCGCCCGGAAGGCCCGTAAACCCACTTATATTGTTGCCATTGGTATTGTTATTCCATCCAATCGAGGATTTCATTTTATAACCAGCTATATGTAAGCCTCCCAGATAGTTGGTTATTAATTCAGTCCAGTCCGAATCTGATGGAACGCGCCAACCAGATGGACAAAGGCCACGAGTGTCAATAACTGTGTACCAGTTGTATAATGCACCATAGATGTCACTGTTTGCTATTTCATCATTATTATACCAGCAGAAAGCTCCGGTTGTCAGGTAACTCCATTCTGTATTATTGGTTACATTTGGTATTGGATCACCATTCCGGTAATGGGTGACGTTCAGATTCCCGGCCATCCATTCCTGGTATCCTATGATTACTGTTGAATAGTAATTGTTATCAATATCCGTTACACCTTCTCCCGGAGAAAAGACGGCTGAATTAAAACTCATCTCATTTCCATAAGAAGTTCCTTCGTTGTTCGAGGCATAAGTTCTGATGTAATATAAAGTATTCGGGCTGAGGCCGGTAACATTACTTTCAAATATTCCGGGCTCTCCTGCTTCAACAGTATGACCATCGGCAATCGTTGGTTCCGGGGAGGTATCCCAGCAAGCACCCTGTGCTGTAAGTTGCGAACCACCCTGTTGTAAAACACTTCCCCGGCAAATGGCAGAAACTATTGTAATGTCAGTGATCGAATCAGTCGTTAATACAGGCAATGCATCAGATGAAGGGAAAATTTTTCCGATAAGATTAACGGAATTATTTTCGACAAAAGTCATATCCCAGGTATCTATCAAACCGTCACCATTCACATCAGTGGGTAGGTAGCCCGAAGCATATACTAAAGCCTGATTGTCAATTGGTGTCATATCTTCGGTATCAACCATACCATCCTGATTAACATCGCCGGCATATATACTATATGTATCGCCTATGGACTTCATATTATTGCCATAAGCCTGGCCAGCCGACGTCGTGAAATCAAATTGTACAACGCTGTCATTGAATGATACCGGAGTGGCCGACCAGGTTTCAATACTATTCCGGTGAGAAACAGCCAGGTAATAGTTACCGGTATAAATTGCCGGCACATTGAACCGGCAATAGCCATTCTGATCGACTTCAATAGAATCCAATTCAAATACAGTGGAATAAGCTGCTGTTTCCGAAGCCAGTTTAACAGACACCTGGTCTGCAACTTCACCTTCAAACCAGGCTTCTGTATCTCCCATAGCCTTGTTCATTTTTCCAATGCCCGGATTATAAAGACCTTCAAGATTCAGATAAACGGAGGTGGATTTAATGGATGAACTTACGGAGCCATTGTAATAGTATTCTGAAGCCGGTTCATCATTTGGTATTAAACCCCAAAAATTTCCAAAGGAACAATCCCCAAAACTCAGTGTGGTACTGCCGGAAGTATAGTTAAATAACAAATCGAAAATTTTTTCATTATCCGGAAGTTCCATATAGACATCCGATGGGCAAGTAATTTCAATAATTAATTCAGAAAGCTTCGGACTAATTTCGACTACTGAGGCCCAGGCCCACCCAGCATAAGATTCTAAATCTAAAAAGGACAGTACCGTCGGATCAAATTCAATTACATAATGAATCTCGAACATATATTCAAAACCAGTAACATTTAAAGGCACTCTGATAACTGTTCCTGGTTCTGCCTGCACCTGCCCAATGGTTGTAACCGGTGCATTTCCGGCGATAGGATCAGTTTCAACTAGTATATTTACCTCAACCCCAGAGCTACAATGGTTGATATAGGTGTGATTGTCGTAAAAATCGGGACAATGCCTTACGAAAATGGTTGTATCTACACTGCCGTTTACCGGAATCAGAGTCAGGGTTTGTACATAATCGTTATTCCCGGTAAGCGAAACGACAGCAGATCCGTTAAAATTATCATATATAACCAGGTTATCAGTAAGGTATCTGCCATGTACGGTGTATGTCATCGCCGGGGCGCAGGTTCCCAGATAGTTTCCAAACTGAAGAAGAAATTCAGGCTCAACACTAATAGCCGGATCATAATTTTCTGTTTCTGTTAAGGATATCGTTTCATTTTGTGTCGCAGTTCCTGAAGATAAAGTGGTTATATTTCCTGAATAATCAAATTCACTCATAGTACCTAAGGGAACATCAGCCGTGACGCTTCCGGTTCTTTCGATTCTGTCGTTTACAACATTAGATTGATTGCCGATATCCTGCGGTTTAACCTGTTTTGTAATAATCAAAATCGGAAACATAATAAAAATCAGTTTCTTCATAACTCCGCCTTTAAATGATTTATACTTTTTTGAAACTATAATTTAAACCAAAGATTATCAATCAAATAGAAACTGAACCAAATAATTCCAGGCTTTAAGCTGAGCATTACAAGCAGGGTGAGAACAAAATAAGGACAGTTGATTAAAAGCATTTTATCAGAGTACTAAGATACAATATCTGTACTGGATTTCTACCAGATAATGTATAAAATCTGTGACAGGAACAAAAACTGCCTGTTATAGGTGATTGACAATAATCATAAGAATATTAAGCGATCAGTTAATTAAAGAACTGAAATTTATTCCCTGATAAATTTTCCTGAAAGTATTGATTTTCCTGTGGTTAGCTTTAGAATAAACAATCCACTTGTCAGGTAATGGATATCGATGGACGTTTGGCTGCCGGGCAGACATTTGCCAACGGCTACTTTTGAACCAACCATATTGTAAATCGCATATTCAGCCGGCTGATTCAACGGAATACCTTGCAGGGTAATGAAAGTTGAAGCCGGGTTCGGATAAATTCTGAAAGATTCAATTGACTCTTCCGGTTTAATACCCAGCGCGCTGTTGGGTATTATAAGACCGTTGTGTGAAACCTTGAACAGCAGGCTGTCAATATTTCTCAGCAATTGATTTACTGAGGAACCGACGCCTGCATTGCCCTGTCCGGTGCAATAAGCAATCTCGACTTCATGAACCTGTCCGGGACTAAAAGAAAATGGCCCAACTGCACCCAATCCTCTTCTGTCACCCGGTTTGTTGCGTGTTTCTTCCTCAGTCCAGAATTTGGTGCCCTGATTATAGCCTCCTTCCGGGAAATTGCAGTCGGTGCCCCAGTTGAAGGGATCGGAATTACCGGGAAACATAAATTTACACTCTGGACCGACTGCACCCAGTTCCGAATGGCCATTTCCGCCATACATAAAAGGAGTGAAATCATTCCAGATACCCTTCATGTAATTAAATAATTGAATGCCAGATAATGGTGGAGGTTCAATAATAATCCCATTGTTATACCGCCAGAAATTTGAGAAAATGGTCAGGCCTAACCTTTCATCGTCAATAATATCATTGCCGAAATTCAGTCCATTGATGCTCTCGTCACATCCGCCGGCAGGATTGTCGAGTCCGTCATCATTTTTTAAAGGACCGGCGAGGATGGTAACCGATTGGGCTGGAGGGTTGTCTCCGTAAGCAAAATATTGTCCGTTGCCATCGGTTTCCTTACCATTATATCCGTAATATGAGCCTCTTGTAACATCTGATGCAATGTAATCATCCGAAGCTTCCCCGATATCCAGATCGGTAAAGACACCCAGATGACAATCAGTGTAACTGTTAGTGGATCTGTTGATCAAATCATAATGTACGAAAACTGTATTGAACAAGGCAGTGTCTGAGGGGGCATCAAATCCATAAACCATCCCGTGGATTTCTATCTCCATAGGATAAGTATCGCCTTCCGGACGTGGGGTTCCATCATTATGCATAAAAAAGATGGTCTGATCGCCCCGGATCAACGGGTAATCGCCATCCAAACAGTTGTAAATACCATCGTTGTTAAGATCGGCATAAGGTGCCAGTAGTGCTGCCTGTCCCAATGCCGGATTACCGTTGCCGGGCCAGGTAAGAATGGTTTCTATGGGCTGATAACCTTGTTGCCAATAATTTTGCCGGTGGTAATCGATGTCCGTTTTGCTGATTTTCCAGGTTCTTCCGAATTTCAGATAATGCGTGGTGTCATAATCATCGGATATAGGACCAGCATGAAAATCGAAGCCTTCTTCCGTGTACCTGTTCCCGGTAAAATGGAGTTCGCCGGTCTGATCAAAACCACCCAACCAGGCTGAACCCGCGAAAATGGTATTTGTTTTTGCATCGGCCGGAAACCTGAAGTGGGGTTCCATTTCACCTAAACCGGTAGTTACCGGAACCGGCAAATGCATGAACTTTGAAAACAGGGAGCCGTTTGCATGCACCCCGGCATTGATGTTATTTATCTGAAGTGAATCGTAAAAAGGTTGACTTGTTATAGTAACATATATTTTACCCATTGCCAGAGTGTTCCCATCATCACCCCTGACATAATAACGGATTTCATCTGATCCGGAAGCCTGATAGGCCGGAACATAATTGACAACATCGCCAGTCGTATATACAGCCCCTTGTTTATGAGAGAAAAAATTATTGGTTGCGACAGAAAGTATAAGGGTATCCTCGGCATTTTTAATGTCATTTAGAAGTGGCCTGATCTCAATGGGAATACCGGCATGTGCATTGACATAATCATCTACAGTAACCGGCAAGTCAGGGTTTACAGCCAGTTGAATATTTACTTTTGTCAATTCGGAAAAAGACAAGGGGTTATTGGCTTCCATAACCCGGTAGAATATCGAATCCTGACCCAGCGCCAAAGGCGACGATTGAAAGAGGATTTTATTATCGGCAGTGATGGTTCCACGGCTTACATCTTTTATCACAAAGGCATCGCCGTTGATGTCATAATCGTTGGCCAACACATCAATGGTCATGGGCAGGGCGGTGATTCCTGAAGCGAAATCTTCTATTCCTAACGGACAGTTGGGATTCTTGCTCACGAAAACCTTCACCAGTGCATTGCTGGTATATATAGAATTATCGGCAGTTTCCCTGATGCTATATTGGAATTGGTCGGTTCCGGCGAATGATAAGGCGGGAAGGTATATCAGTTCACCACCCGCCTGCGTAACCGATCCATCCGACGGTTGCGTGAAATTGTTGATTTCAATCGCTTCACCCTGTGGGTCTGAATCATTGTCCAAAACCGGAATGCTGACAGAAATCCCTCCGGTAGTGTAAGCAGTGTCGGGCATGATGACCGGAATATCGGGATTGTTGAGGGTAAGAATCCTTACCTTAACAAATTCCGAGGCATAATTTGTTCCGGTATTTACCTCATATATGTTATATCTGAAAGTGCTCAGTGAGCCAAGCCCGGGGGTCACTGTTACGGAAAGAGAATCCGGGT
>JBBQIQ010000070.1:0-20171 GCA_038325075.1 Bacteroidales bacterium
GATGTATTGCAGTTCTTTTTGGAAGGTGGCAGCAAGATTACCGTTCGCCCATCGGGCACCGAACCAAAAATCAAGTTTTACTTTGGGGTAAAAGGCTTATTGCCTGATAAAGCTAAATTTGATGAGGTGAACCAGGAAATGCGCAAAAAGCTGGAAGAAATGATTTATGCGATGAAGCTGAGATAGGGTGTGACAGAGAATCACGCCTGTCTGCCTGATAGCTCAGGCAATCAGGCTGGCAAAGACCCGCCTGCACTTCGTTGCGTCGGTTAGGCGCATAGTTTTTTGGACCGGCAATATCTGATTAAAATTGTTGTATATACCAGAGATTCCTCATCCCGCTTCGCTGCATTCGGAATGACAACTTGCCTGGTTATATAGGAGGGTGGAAGAAAGGGACGGTTGCACCGTCCCTTTCTTCCACCCTCGCTCTATCCAAAATATTGTCGAAATGTCATTCCGAACGAAGTGAGGAATCTCTCCTTTCGGAACGCGATCCCTCATCGACCCTATTCCGTGAGGTGCTCACCGTTGCATTGTTATCTGATTCATCATAACCAGGATACTATCGCCACTTTTTGGGCTAAAGCCTCAATTATTGTTCGTTTTTATTAACCCCCGGCTTCAGCCGGGGGAATTTGAGTGGTTTTATACTACTAATGGAAGCAGGTGGTATTTAAAGGATATTTTTTAATTTCGGATAAAGTCGGTGGGAATTGAACCGTTTTTTTTTACTTTACTGAATCAATTCCATTTCTGCGGGCTTCAGCCCGGTGCATGATGCCGTTTTATGCACTATTCCTGGCTTTAGTCGAAAATGTACGTATGAAGGTTCCGTTCAGCCGGGAAAATAAAATGCGGCTGCATCCTTAGATACAGCCGCATTTTGAACAATTTTTAGGAAAGATTAACTTCCCAGCGTTGCCACCATCACTGCCTTAATGGTATGCAGGCGGTTTTCGGCTTCGTCAAAGACTACCGACATAGCCGATTCAAATACTTCCTCGCTTACCTCCATACTTTCAATGCCGTATTTCTGGTAAATGTCTTCACCAACGGTGGTATCGCGGTTGTGGAATGCCGGCAGACAGTGCAGGAATTTTACCTTAGGATTGCCCGTCATGCGAACTACGTCCATATTTACCTGATAAGGTTTCAGTAATTTGATGCGCTCAGCCCATACTTCAGCGGGCTCGCCCATGCTCACCCAAACATCGGTATAAAGGAAATCAGCGCCTTTGGCACCTTCTTCCACCGATTCGGTGAGGGTGATTTTTGCACCGGTTTCTTTGGCGATTTCTCGACAGGTAGCCACCAATTCTTCGTTTGGCCAGCAAGCTTTTGGGGCAGCAGCGCGGAAGTCCATGCCCATTTTGGCAGCACCTACCATCAGGGAATTTCCCATATTGTTTTTGGCATCACCAAAGTAACAGAAAGCAACCTGGCTCAGCGGCTTGTCCGAATGTTCCATCATGGTGAGGAAGTCAGCCAGAATCTGGGTGGGATGAAATTCGGTGGTCAATCCGTTCCAAACGGGTACGCCTGCAAATGCACCCAACTCCTCAACAATGGCCTGACCGTAGCCACGGTATTCAATTCCATCATACATGCGGCCCAATACGCGGGCTGTGTCTTTCATGGTTTCCTTTTTGCCGATCTGCGAACCGGAGGGACCGAGGTATGTAACGTGTGCACCCTGATCAAGCGCAGCAACCTCGAAAGCACAACGTGTCCGGGTAGAATCCTTTTCGAATATCAGTGCGATGTTTTTTCCTTTTAGTCTCTGCTGTTCAGTACCGGCATATTTTGCTTTTTTCAGATCAACCGAAAGTTGAAGTAAATACCTGATTTCCTGAGGTGTAAAGTCGAGCAATTTTAAAAAATTGCGGTTTCTTAAATTGAATGCCATGATGTTATGTTTTTGATGATGAATAATTTAAACGATTACGATGCGGGTTCCGCCATTGTCAATGCCCAGCTTACTGGTGCTGGTTATGATAGCATCCTTGCCGCTGCCTTCCACAAAACTGATGGCTGCCCTGATTTTCGGTGCCATGCTGCCTTCGGCAAACTGACCTTCGGCAAGGTATTTTTTAGCTTCGGCAATGGTCAAGCGGTCCAGCGCTTTTTCCTGCGGGGTATTGTAATTGATGCAAACCTTGGGCACATCGGTGAGTATAAACAATTTATCAGCCCTGATGTGAACCGCCAACAGTGAAGAGGCTAAATCCTTATCAATAACGGCATCTATCCCCTGCAGTTTGTTCTCTTCAATATAATACGCCGGAATTCCGCCTCCGCCAACGGCAATCACAATCTGACCGGCCCGGGCCAGGGTTTCAATAGATTTCTGATTGTTAATAACCAGCGGTTTGGGACTGGCCACCACCTTACGATATCCACGCCCACGGGCATCGGCAGCGAATTTGGCACCGGTTTCGGCGGTAATTTGTTCCGATTCTTCAAGGGTGTAATATGGCCCAACCGGTTTGGTAGGATTCTGGAAAGCGGGATCATCCTTATCCACCAGAACCTGGGTAATGATGGTAATGATATCGCGGTCCATATCGTTGGCCATCATCACATTGCGCAATTGTTGCTCAATAATGTAACCAATAAATCCCTGCGAATAAGCCACGGCAACATCGAGCGGCATATCGGGCAAACCATACAATTTGTGCCCTGCGGTGTTGGCCAGTAGAATATTGCCCACCTGCGGTCCGTTGCCGTGGGTAACCACAATATTGTAATCGGCTTTGATTAATGTGAGCAGGCGTTCCGCGGTTTCGTAAACATTTCCTTCCTGATCGTCAATGGTACCTTTCTGATCACTCCGCAATAAGGCATTGCCTCCTAAAGCTACAACAGCTAGTTTCTTCATATAGGTCTGTATAGTTTGAATTAAGCGGCAAATGTAAATACTTTTTGGGGATGTGCAAGGGGTGGGGTTTTTGCCAGGAGGGCGCTAAGCTATATACTGAGGTTTGGTTGGTGAGATGGTTGGTGAGATGGTTGGTTAGCTCTTTGTCGAACCATCGTCGAACTACTCGAAGTGGCGCGAAGAAGCACGAGGGTTTTTAAAAGGTAGTTATCTTTTGATACTATGAGTTATAGATCGCTGATTGACCGGAAATACAAGCAGTTGCAGGACTATTTCGGCAATGCGGCCATTCAGGAGAATATCAGGAATGCGAAGGAAGAGCAGTTCCAGGAGGGATTTTTGCGTGAGCTTTT
The DNA here is from genome assembly GCA_038325075.1 of Bacteroidales bacterium. GTDB lineage: Bacteria > Bacteroidota > Bacteroidia > Bacteroidales > Lentimicrobiaceae > Lentimicrobium. Next base: position 3,235 of record JBBQIQ010000070.1, read on the forward strand.
CGTTTCGATTTAGGAATATACGCTCAATCCGCATCCCAATTTCAACCTTACCACGGAACTGAAAAACATTGCACAACAGAATGATATGGTTTCATTATTGCCTGCCAGCACTTAGCCCCAAATGTTATTAGGCAGAATACCTCTCGACAAAAATACATCAGACAAAGCTAAAATAATTTTTATAATTGTTAACATTTGAGATAACTTTGCATCATAGCAAGACAAATAATATTTCACGGAGAATACTTCGTTGATTTTTATAAAGATATTGATATCAATGTTAAGTCGAAAATTCAATATGTTTTCGAATTAATAAAACAGGTTGAGAGAGTTCCTGAAAAGTTTTTAGCCTCAATGACTGGATACGACGGGCTTTTTGAAATACGAATTGAATATAATTCAAATATTTACAGAATTTGCTGTTGCTTTGACGAAGGGAAATTAATAGTATTATTTAATGGATTTCAAAAGAAAACCCAGAAAACGCCAAAAATTGAAATCGAAAGGGCAATGCGTTTAAAAAGTGAGTATTTTCAAGCTAAAAAACAAAAGAAATGAATAAATATAAAGGAATTAAAACTTTCGACGAATTGATTGAAGTTGAACATGGAAAAATTGGAACTGAAAGTCGAATTGAATATGAAGGTATGGCCCAAATGTTCATTATTAGTGAAATGTTAAAAGAAGCAAGAAAAGATGCTAAAATGACGCAACAAGAATTAGCAGAAAAAACCGGAACAAAGAAAAGCTATATTTCACGAATCGAGAATGCAAAAGGTAACATTCAACTTTCAACATTAATTCGAATTTTTGAAAAAGGGCTGAATCGAAAAATCGGATTGACATTCCTCTAAAAACTTATTCCGGCCCATAATCGATTTGTAACCAAGGGTTACCTTAGTAAAGCGTTTTTTCGCTTTGCTCAAATATCTTTGTACAAAATGCACTACCCCAAGGTTCACGTGCAAGAGGTGACGCAAAAGATGAATCTGATTGGGATATATTGATTCTAATTGATAAACCTAAACTAAACAGAACAATTGAGGAAAAATATCGGGACGAAACATTTCAATTACAACTTGAACTACGAGGCTATCTCAACATTTATCTATTCCAAACAAGATTGGGAAACAAAATTCATTTGTACTCCTTTATATATAAATATCAAAGAGGAAGGGCTTAAATTAGCATGACAATAACACAGGATATTTTTTTTCATTTTGGCTTCTGAGAAACTTGCCCGTTGGTTTGTTAATACGAAAATGATTATTTTTTTTTAAAAAAATTGATATGAATATTCAAACAGAAAAATTAGCTTTAATTGAATGGATATCAAGGCTGAGCAACAACTCAGTTATTGATAAATTGAGTCAAATTAAAGAGGATTACATCAAGACAAATGATTGGTCGGATAGTTTACAGCTAGAGGAGATTGAATCTATCAACAGGGGTCTTAAAGATTTCGAGGAAGGCAAGGTACATGATCACGATTCAGCCCGAAAGATTTATGAAAAATACTTATAAACTCATTTGGTCGATGGAGGAATTAAAAAATTCGCTCAACTACTTGACAAACAATTCACATTAATTGTTGACAATCCTTATCTGTTTACTGAGACCGTTAAATCAAATGGATTAAGGAAATCTGTATTATCCTCACAAACAACAATATATTATCGGATAATGGACAATGAAGTAAGGATAATTACACTGTTTGATATTAGACAAAATCCAAACAAACTGATTGATAAATAAATCCCCCTGCCTCATTTTCCCTTACTTTTGCCTTTCATGAAACCCGGCAAAAAATCCATTCTTCTCGCCCTGCTGGCAGTGCTTTGCTGGTCCACCATCGGATCGGCATTTAAGCTTACGCTAGGATTTCTGAATTACCCCCAGGTGTTGTTATATTCATCATTCGTTGCGGTTATCTTTCTGGGCGGTTTATTAGCCATTAAAGGAAAGTTAGGGAACATCAGAAAAACCGGTTTAAATTCCCTGGGATTATCGGCCATCATGGGCCTGCTGAACCCTTTCGCGTATTATTTGATTCTGCTGAAGGCTTATTCGATCCTCCAGGCTCAGGAAGCGGTTGCACTTAACTATACCTGGCCAATGATTCTGGTGCTGCTCTCTGCCGTTTTTCTGAAGCAAAAGATTACCTGGTTTAATATTCTTTCGCTGTTGATCAGCTTTACCGGAACCGTCGTCATTGCTACAAAAGGCAATTTGTTTGAACTTGAGTTATCCAATCCCGTAGGCGTGGGGCTGGCGTTGTCAAGTGCATTTTTCTGGGCTGGGTATTGGTTGCTCAACCTCAAAGACAAAAGGGATACAGAGGAGAAGCTATTTGTGAATTTTTTATTTGGCTTTGTATATACGCTGATTTATTGCATTCTGACGGGCAATCTGCAACTTCCCGGACCGGAAGCAACTTTGGGCGTTATCTATATCGGTCTTTTTGAGATGGGAATCACTTTTGTTCTGTGGCTCAATGCATTGAAACTGGCTGAAAATACAGCTAAAGTGAGCAACCTCGTTTACCTTTCCCCTTTTCTTTCGCTGCTGTTTGTATCGGTAGCAGTCGGTGAAAAGATCATGCTTTATACGTTTTTTGGACTTATTTTGATAGTGGGGGGAATTCTTCTGCAGCAAATAAGGATCAAATCCACTCGATAAGAATCAAAGATATTTGCTCATTGTCTGCAACAGAGTTGACGGCCTGATGGGTTTTGCAAGGTATTCGTCGCAACCGGCAGCCTGGCTTTTTTCTTTCTCGCCGATCATGGCATAAGCAGTTTGGGCAACAATGGGTAGTCCCGGGCAAAGCTCTTTAATTCTCCTGGTAACTTCATAACCATCAATACCAACCAACTGCACATCCATTAAAACCAGGTCAAAATTTTGCCCATTCGTGATCATTTCAATGGCTTCCTCGCCCTGCCGGGCCCAGACAATGGTTGCACCTGACCTGCGAATGGTTGCAACCAGAAACTGGTAATTTGAATCGACATCTTCCACAATCAGGATGGTTTTCCCTACCCATTTGTCGGTAATTATTGCAAGATTATCCAATGAGAATTCATCCATTTTCTTTTCTTTCCTTTGTTTAGCCAATGGAAGCACAATAATGAAACCCAATCCCTTTGGTTTTGCAGATTCATATTGCACTTCTCCGCCAAGCAAAGTTACGATCTTTTTGACTACATTCACCCTGACGCCGAATCCATCATGCGTCAGGTCTATTCCATCTTCAGGCAGGTTGCCGTGCCCGGGAAGATGCTGTATTTTGTCATCGGGCAGGCCTTTGCCGGTAACCCTTACGCTAAAAACAATATTCCCATCTTCTTGCAGGTTATACCCGATTTCCACATAACCTTCAATGGCGAATCTAAATGCATGGATCAGCAAATGTCTCAATGCCTGCTTCAGGAAGTGCCGATCAGAATTCATCATTACATTTTTATCAGGTGAAGATGTTACCACTCTAAACGCAATATTTTCTTTAACGATGCCTTCGTTGGTTTCCTTTGCCATTTCATCCATAAATTCATTTACCTCAAAATCGGTCAATGACAATTCTACATTACCGGATTCAATTTTAGCTAGCTCAGTAATGTTATTGAATTGGTTTAATAAGCTCTTTGAGTTCTCGAAAATCTGCTCACAGTATAATTTGCGGTTTTCCTCTGATTGACCCGCTTCTGCCTGCAAAGCCGCAAATCCAACAATTGCGTTGAGCGGGGTTCTTAATTCATAAGAAATATTTGAGATTAAGGTTGTTTTAAGCCTGTCGGATTCTTCTACCTTTTTTCCGGCAATTGCAATTTCTTCGGCTGCTCGTTTCTGGTCAGTAATATCCTTTACAAACACTCCGGTATTAAGACCTCCATCAAATTTAATCTGGAAGATTGATAGTTCCAGTATGCGCAATTCACCGCTTCTGAGTTTGATCCTGATTTCATCAACCATCGATTCCTGCTCAAATAACAAATTCGCCTTTTTTTGGAATTGCGTATTCAATTGAGTTCGGAAGTTTTCGTCTTTATTAATGGCATCGCTGAGTTCATAGTGCAAATCCAGGATTTTTTTCCCGATCGCTTCCTGACCTGGAATCATTAAAATCGCTGTCATTGCATGGTTCCATTCAATAATGGTTCCTTCATTGTTAATTATCATAACGCCATCTGCCGATTGTTCAACGAGGCTCCTGAATCTCATTTCACTTTCGCGGAGGCTGTCGGCACTCCTCTTGTTTTCAATGGCGATGGCAATCTGATTTGAAACAAACTGAAGGATATCCATATCTGATGCGGTAAGTGCATTCTCTGAATCACAACTTTGCAAAACAAGCGCACCTAAGATATTTCTGCGGCCTTTCAGCGGAATTCCCATCCACACTTTCAGCCCTTCCGGAACATAATCGATTTCACCTGCTGCAAATTTATTCTCTATTTCAGATCGCTTCAGCAGTATGGCATCACCCTGGCTTATTACCAGGTTTGCCAGCGTTTTTCCTTCAATTGGTTCTTTCTTATTATGAATTCTATCTGATGTGAACACATTATAAATGGTATTAACTTCTTCAGAAAATAATACAAGCTGCATGTCGGAAGTGTTTGTAACCCGCGCCAGTTCATTGCTAATAACTGTTAAAAGCTGACTCAAACTGTCAGTGAGCAACACAGCATTTGCAATGTTATAGACGACTTCCTGGAGCCGCTCACTTCTTAATCTTCCCGAAACATCTTCCGCTATTTCAATATAGCCTGATATTTCACCATTGTTGTCGTAGGTTGGAAATGTTCTGACCTGTGCATCGAATAAAGTTTTATCAGCACAAATTCCCTGAGTAAGAATTTCCCGGGGTAAATAAACCGGTTGTGGCAAATTCTCCTGATCGCGGTGCATTTCCATCGAATGCCGGGTGTATAGATCTGTTGACTTAAGACTGGTAAATTCAGTGGAATCAAGTTTAAATAACCGGGCCTGCGCTTCATTGACCATCAGTATATTAAAGTCCTTGTCATAGCGTGTAAAACCAATACCGATATTTTCGACCAGTGTTCTGTAACTTTCTTCCGATTTTTTGAGCGCATTTTCAGCCTGTTTCCTGAGCAATTCATCCTGCATTCTCAGAATAGCAGACTTTACCGACATAGCCAACCTAACGTAATGCTGTGGCGATTTCAGAATGTAGTCATTCAGTCCAATCTTCATGGCCATGACGGCAATTTCTTCACTTCCGGTACCGGTAAACATGATAACCGGCATCAGAGGATTGATGGATTTTATCTTAATCAGTACCTCTATTCCGGTTGTCCAGCGTAACTGATAATCGGTGATGACTATATCAAAATCAATGTGGCGCAGCACCCGCTCAAGCCCCTGATTATCAATAATTTCTTCAACATCAACAATAAACAATTTTTTAAGTTCCCTCATGATCAGCAAACGGTCATCAGGATTATCATCAATCAGTAATATTTTCAATAAATCAGGCATCCCACTTCAATTTAGAATTAATTAGCTGAGAAATATTTTTATCAAATACTGTTACACTGACCTCAGTTCAAGTTCAAAAGTACTCCCTTTGCCAGGCGAGGAAGTTACCGATACTTTTCCTCCCATTCGCTCCATTGCTTTTTTAACAATTGAAAGGCCTATTCCGTTGCCGGGATAGCTTTCGATACCGTGTAATCTTTCAAATACTTCAAATATTATAGTGTGCTTATCCTGTGGGATTCCGATTCCGTTGTCTTTAATCCTGATCAATGCCTTGTCTTCACGGATTAATCCGCTTATGGTAATGAGTGGGATGGTTCCTGTTTCAACAAATTTTAATGAATTGGTAATCAAATTTGTAAACACACGAACCAATACCGGCTTAAAAGCAAGAACATAAGGTAAACCCTTTTTTATCGTAACTACTGCATTTTTTTTCCTGATTTCCTCCGACAATGAAATTATGACCATGTTTATTGCTTTGTTCGTATCGGTTGGCTCCAGGGAAAGTTCAAGACTATTAAGTTTAGAATATTGGAGTAAATCGTTGATCAGGTTCTCCATTTGATCAGATGCATTGCAAATACGCTGCAGATAAATAATCCCTTCAGGATCAAGTTTTTGAGAATGGTCTTCCTTCAGTGCACCGGCAAATCCATGCATGGCCCTTAATGGAGCTTTCAGATCGTGACAAACCGAATTGGTAAAACGGCCAAGTTCATCGTTTATCTCCTGTATTCTGGCTGTACGCTGATCAACAAGACTTTCGAGGTGTATTTGATAATCCTGCAGTTCAGCCTGGGCATTTCTTAATTCGGTAATGTCCTGAAAAGAGCTTACAAGGCATTTCTCGCCTTTCAGTTCTATGATCTCTGCCGAGAACAGGCCTTCAATTATTTCGTTAGATTGCGAATACAAAGTTATTTCGAAACTCTCTATTCTTCCTTCCCTATTAAGTATTGATACCAATACAGGACGGGGAAAAGCTTTGAAAAGTCCCAATTCAGATGTTTTTTTACCTATTATTTCATTGCGTGGTAGTTGGAGGAAACTGGCAAACCTGTCGTTAACATCGTAAATCAAACCATCACTCATTCTGGATATGGACATAAGGTTAGGGCTGCTCCGGAAAGCTGTCTGGAATTTACTCTCGCTTTCAAGCAGTTCCTGTTCAACCTGTTTTTGTTCTGTAATATCCCTGCCGACGCCAATGATTGCATTAATCTTTCCCTTACTATCAAGTATTGCTTTATCAGACCAGGCAATCCAACGCCAGCCTAAAACTGTTTTGGCCCGTTGCTGAATAAAACAATTATGCGGGTAAACTTCCAACTGCCTCATTGCTTCAATGGTCGGCTCTATGTCATCCGGGTGAATCAGCGGAACAAAATTATTGCCTGTCAGATCCTGCGCAGTCATTCCGAATAGCTTGCAATAGGTAGGACTTACAAAAAGAAACCTGCCTCTGTCATCCACTTTTACAACCAATTCATTCTGATTTTCCAGCAACAAACGGTATGCTGAATCATCATTCCCATATTTTAGTTTTGAATACTCAAGAATATTCTGAAACATCCTGGGAATGATCCCAGATATTATTTCTGCCAGTCCTGTTTCTGCAAGAATAACAAGATTTATTTCCCCTTCAAAGTTAAAACCGGGCACAATAAAAACCCTCAATACATCTTCCGGTTGAGAATGCGGTAGTTGGGCAAACAAATGACTTTTATCAAAGCGTCTGTTAATCACTGTCCAGGGTTTATTGGCCAGTTTAAAGTCCTTGCGGAATGAGGCCAATAAAACATTATCGTTGCCAATAGGGACCTTGCTAAATGATGAAATCAGTTCATATCCAGGCTTTAGTTTTGCCTGCTTAAAAATCCATGCTCCGAAAAACCCCCTGAAAGAGCAAATGTTTTCAACAAAACCATTCATAAAATGCCCGATATTCCCTTCAAAAGAATAGACTGAATAGCAGCGGTTGATCCAATCTGAAAGATTAACCGAAAGCCCGATAGAAATGCCGCCCCTGTTCATCTGTTTAAAGTTAAATTACTGATTATTCATACAAACATACAATAATATCGCTTACCATAGGGCAGTAGCGAAAGCCCGGGACTGTCTGCCAGTTAACAAAGGCAATTTAAACCCAAATTGAGCGATTTGAAAAGGAAAATAGCTCAATCGATCAGGAAATAGTAAGCAATTCACAGTAAATCAGTTTCACGGCTGTGGTGAATTGCAACAATTTCCAAATCGGAGTTTACCTAAGTAAAGCGCTTTTTCGGTTTGCTCAAATCGCTCAACTTAGGTTTAAATCTTTAAAAATCCTGAAATAGAAAAATAGTAAGAGACTGTTTAAATTTATGAAAAAATACCCCCTTACAAAAAAGGCATTCGTTAGCTCAACTCCAAATGATTAGGCTATCCCCCTGTTTTTAGGTGGAGCCAGAGGGGGTAAACTAATGTCAATAAAATCTCTAATCAAACCCTAAAAGAAACTTCCTGATTAACTTCACCATTTCAATGAGTACAGGTTACCCTTTGAGAAAGCTGTTTTTAGAAGTTTCTAAAGTCATTGCCGGTAGCATCAAACCCCGGAATTGGCAAATGAAGTATCTTTGCAGCAATGGAAAAACAAAAAATCGCCTTCAATACTTTTGGCTGTAAACTGAACTTTGCTGAAACTTCAGCCATTGCCCGCAAATTTCAGGATGGACAGTTTGAGACCGTTGATTTTAAGGAAACAGCCGACATATATGTGATTCATTCATGCACCGTTACAGCACAGGCTGAAAAAAAGTGCAAAGCGGCAATCAGACAGGCTATGAAGCGAAACCCGGAAGCTTCAGTTGCAGTTATTGGCTGCTATTCACAGCTCAAGCCGGATGAATTGAAAAAAATAAAGGGAGTAGAAATTGTGCTTGGAAACAGCGAGAAATACAACCTATATGATGTTGTTACCCGAAACCAAACCAATAATGCGGGAGCTGACGATGCCAGTTTGAAGACCTCCAGACAATTTGAACCCGGTTTTTCGGTCAACGACCGCACCCGGTCCTTCTTTAAAATTCAGGACGGATGCGATTATTTCTGCACCTTCTGCGCCATTCCATTCGCCAGGGGACGAAGCCGGAGTGCAACCATTGCAGGCACACTGGATGCTGCCAGGCAGATAACTACCTCAGGCATTCGTGAAATTGTGCTCACAGGTGTCAACATAGGCGATTTTGGCCGGCAGCATGGTGAAACCTTCCACGATCTGCTTACAGGCCTGGCTTTACCCGACATTGAAAGAATCCGGATCTCATCCGTCGAACCGGAACTTCTTAGCAATGAGATCATTAAATTAGTCGCAGATTCTGAAAAGTTTATGCCTCATTTTCACATTCCCCTTCAATCGGGGAGTAACAAAATACTGGGCCTGATGAAACGTAAATATCAACGGGAAGTATTTGCACAAAGGGTAGCTTATATTAAACAGCTAATGCCCGATGCGTGCATAGCCGCAGATGTAATTACAGGCTTTCCCGGTGAAACGGAAGAAGACTTCGACGATACTTACCAATTTATCCATGATTTGCCAATTTCTTATCTGCATGTTTTCACCTATTCAATCCGCCCGGGGACAAAGGCAGCAGAAATGCCCAACCAATTGAGTGAAACAGAGAAGCAAGCAAGAAGCCGGAAATTACGCCTCCTTTCCGACATTAAAAAGAAGAAATTCTACCTTCAGAATCAGGGAACAGTAAAGGATGTTTTGTGGGAATCAGACATTGACAAGGACTTTATGTTCGGATTTACCGGAAATTATATACGGTGTAAGAAGAAGTATAAACCAGAGGATGTTAATACCATCGAAACGGTAAAACTGGATGCTTTAGACGCGGAAGGTGTATTTAGCGTAATTGCATCTTAAACAACACGATACATTAGCTTGAGAATTATGATAGATTACCATGATATCTGCCTGAAAGTTTGCGACATTTCCCGGGAAACCGGTAAGTACATATTGGAGCAATCTGAATTGTTTAACCAGAATGTGGTTGAACAAAAAGGGGATCACGATTATGTAAGTTATGTTGACAAAACTGCTGAACAGCAGATCGTTGCCAGCCTCAGAAAGCTGCTTCCGGAGGCCGGATACATTACTGAAGAGGGAACAGCCGGTTACAATCAGCAAACATTCAGATGGGTGATTGACCCGTTGGATGGCACAACCAATTTTATTCACCGGGTTCCGGTATATTGCGTTAGCATTGCCCTGATGGAAAAAGAGGATGTAGTGTTAGGCGTTGTTTATGAGATAAACAGAGACGAGTGTTTTTACGCCTGGAAAGGCGGGCAGGCTATGTTAAACGGAAAAAATATTCACGTTTCAACCAGAAATGACTTTAATTCATCGCTGCTGGCGACGGGATTTCCTTATTACGATTATGGCAAATTGGATGAATACCTTCAGATTTTCAGGTATTTTATGAAACATACTGCCGGTATCAGAAGGCTTGGTTCGGCTGCCGCCGACCTTGCCTATGTAGCCTGTGGCCGCTTTGAAGGGTTCTACGAATATGGCCTTCATGCCTGGGATGTGGCAGCCGGCGCGTATATCGTACAAATGGCCGGCGGAGTAGTAACCGGTTTTAGCGGAGACAACAATTATCTGTTCGGCGCGGAACTTATTGCCGGAAATGCTTCGGCACATCGGGAAATGCTGAACATTATTTCAGTACAATTTCAAACAAAAAACAAATGAAAATAATAGCCGGTTTAAACCCATCCAGTCTTTATTGGTGCTATATTCGCAGAACAATCAAGAAACAAACGATGAGATCTCTCAAAGCAACCACAATACTATTGATTTGCCTGTTAACGGGCATCGTTTATCCGACTTTCGGACAGGAAAACGGTAAAAAAACGGGGACCCTTATTTATAAGTTCAATATTAAGGAAGAAATTGCGCCACCTGTATGGCATCATACCCGGAAAGCATTACAGGAAGCCAGGGAAATGAATGCCGATGTTATTCTGATACACATGAACACTTATGGTGGAATGCTCGAATCGGCCGATTCTATCCGCACGGCTCTTTTGCAGTCTAAAATTCCGGTATGGGTTTTTATTGATAACAACGCAGCTTCTGCCGGAGCGCTGATTTCAATTGCCTGCGACAGCATATTTATGCGTCCGGGCGCCAATATAGGAGCAGCAACAGTGGTGGACCAATCCGGAAAACCATTGCCCGACAAATACCAGTCATACATGCGCTCAATGATGCGCTCAACGGCCGAAGCAACCGGCCGCAACCCGGATATAGCACAGGGCATGGTCGATCCTCGAATTTATATTGAAGGGATTACAGATACCGGGCAGGTGATCACCTTTACTACCTCGGAGGCATTAATGCATGGTTTCTGCAATGCCGAAGCCAATACCATTGCGGACATTATAAAAGTTACCAAAACCGGTACATACAAAATAGTTGAACAACGACTCACGGCTGCAGACAAAATCATCGGATTTCTCACTAAACCAATGATCAGCGGAATCCTTATTATGCTGATTATCGGCGGGATTTATTTTGAGTTGCAAACCCCGGGTATCGGATTCCCACTGGCAGCCGCGGCGGTCGGAGCAATGCTGTATTTCGCCCCCCTTTACATCGAAGGATTGGCTGCCAATTGGGAAATTCTGATTTTCATAATTGGGGTGGTGCTTGTCATAATTGAATTGTTTGCCATTCCCGGCTTCGGTGTGGCCGGTATTTCCGGCATTATTTTAATTGTTACCGGGCTCACGCTCAGCATGATCGACAACATAGGTTTTGATTTTTCAGGAGTGCCTTTGAGAGTTACGGTCATCGCATTTTTTACGGTAATCATCGCTTCGTTTGCTTCGCTGGTTTCTTCATTTTTTATCACGCAAAGACTCTTCGGCCACCACACTATGTTTGGCGATCTGGCATTGATGAGTACTCAGCAGTCAAACGAAGGTTACATATCTGCCGACAAGCATTACACCGAAATGATGGATAAAACCGGAATAACACATTCCATTCTCAGACCAGCAGGCAAAGTGGAGATTGAAGGAGAGGTTTTCGATGCAGTTGCCGAATCAGGTTATATTGAAAAAGGTGAAAATGTTAAAGTGGTGAATTATGAAAATGCCCAGTTGATCGTCAGAAAGGATTAAGCGCCATGATCAGTGACCGTATTCAGATTCTCAGGGCAGATATAACGACACTGGAAGCCGTTGCAATTGTAAATGCAGCAAACACTTCACTTCTGGGCGGCGGTGGCGTCGATGGCGCCATTCACCGGGCAGCAGGCCCTGAACTGCTTGAAGCCTGCCGCTTATTAAATGGCTGCGAAACCGGGAAAGCCAAAATTACTGCCGGTTTCAGGCTTCCGGCAAAGTATGTCATTCACACCGTCGGGCCAATTTGGCGAGATGGCGGATCCGGAGAACAGGAACTGCTGTCATCCTGCTATCGCGAAAGCCTCCAACTTGCCGTTGACCATCAGTGCAGTTCCATTGCTTTCCCTAATATTAGTACCGGGATTTATGGTTTCCCGAAAGAAGAAGCAGCCCGCATAGCACTGACAACAGTATCTGACTTTCTTTCAGCACATACTCTTCCTGAACAGGTTATATTTGCCTGTTTCGATGATGAAAATCTTGAAATTTATAACAGAATTTACGCTAAAGGTTAGTTCGACTGGCTTTTTAATTCCTTATAAGCCTGGTGATCAGCATAATTCCAGCCTTGCCAGGATATTAAAGGATATCCATTGACAAAATCCAGACACCTCTCCTCTACCCTGCTCTTGTAATCGTCGAGCGACATATAGTTCCGGGAGAATTCAAATTGTTCCGATTGGGCATTCTCTATCTCATTTGTTCTGGCTGCAGAAATTTTCAGCTCAGGCAAAGCACTGCTGTTGAGCGTGATCATAAATTCAGGATGAAAGAAAGCTTTGCCGGAATGTTGCACATTGTAAGAAGCAATAATCTTATCCCAGTTGAACAAACCAAGGCAGATCAGTATGGCGTAAGCTGCAAGGCTGTTGTAGTGAAACAGGTATTGATGGGTTTTCCGTTGCCTGATTTTTATAATTACGGTTACTATTCCGAACAGCGTTAACAAAAGAAAAGCATATACACCGATGCGTTTATATGCCAGGTTGAAATGGTGGATGTACCACATATTCCTGATTCCGACCGAAATGGCAAGCAGGGCATTCTGCGCCAGCCAAAGCATCGCAAGATTAAGCACCAGCTTTCGTTTCGGATAAAAATTAAGGTTAGCCCTGAAATAATAGAGGACAATCACTATAGAAATGAGAATTGAGAAAATCAGCAGCCAGGTGCCTTCATGTACGAATTGCTTCAGGTACAGGCCATTCCATTCGAAAAAGAACCATACATTCCAAATGTCAAGCACATTCATAACAGCGATCAGCAGGTTCAGTAGAATCAGCATGACCACGCCCGACCAGTATTCCGTTTTCAGCGCTGTCATCCTGCCATGGAAAGGCCTTTTCTTTCTGGACAACTGCATACCTGAATCCTCGCTAAACAGTTTCAGAAACCTGTGAGAGCCTCCCGAAAGGAAGGCGATCATAATCAGAAATCCGGCTACAAAAAGCCAGAAAGTTGCGGGAGAAATAAAATTGATTAAAGCTTCAAAAAAATCGCTGATCTTCCTCAGCAATCCTCCGGTCAGGTTGTTAAAATATGGACTGGCCGTGGCATAGATTGAGGTAAAAATTAACAGGACTGCAACCGGCGCAAATACAATCAGCGCGAACCGCAGTAATTTCCGGCCACCGCTATTCTCACCGGTCATTGTCATCAGGTCAGAAAAATAGTGATATGGCGCTGAAACAACAGCGAATATTGATACTGTTCCAGTGTTTATCAGTAGTTTAATGTCATTTGCCGCAACCAGCCCCAGCAGAAGAATGAGTGAGATTACGTTCGCAGCCATGGCTATAGTAGAACCGTAAAAAACTACCATTATAGCACTAAGCAGAGCACCTGAAGTGAGCAGAATGTGCAACCGATTGTTTTTCAACAATCTGCCGGACCAGAAAACGCCTGAGAGCAGTAAGATGTTAAACAACAGGACATTCAGTCCGGCTTGCTGGCCTTTAAAGAGATGGACAAAGAGGAGGGCAAACACAAAAGGAAAAACGAGGAAGAACTTCTTCATTTTTTATGGCTTTGGTGAATAACGCCACAAGTTATTATTATCGTATGTCAGGACTGTTAAATATCAAGAAATTACCGATACAATCTGAAATTCATCGGTGAATTGATCAATTTAACCCAAATTGAGCGATTTGAAGAAGAAAATCGCTTAATAAATAAGGAAATTATAAACAATTCACTGATAATCCAACTTAGGTTTAGATCACCGGACAGATAAACATCTGAAAGTTAATCCTGATCGATAGATGATATATAAACAGAGATTTCTTCCTGCCGGAATAATTCTTTATAGCTGGATATTAAAATCTGGTTTTCAGCCAGATATTGCTGTAACGAAGATCCTTCTTTTACAACCAGAATTTTCCTGCCTGGTGAATGCATTAACTGCTCCACGCGTTCTGCGGAAAATGGCGGATACGCTTCACCTCCCAGCATCAGGATATCCGAAGGTTCGGCCCCTGAGTGAAGTCCGGTGTACCAGGTATCTTCCCAGCCGATAAAGTCAATTACCAGTTTCGATCCGGGAGTGGTAACCGGTTTTATCTCTGTTACCAATTGCTTAACTGATTGGTTTTTAAGCCTTGGAATCGGATTACTGCCACCAATGGTGTATGCAAATGACAACCCGATGGTGAGCACAACTGAAATGACTGAAATTATGATGGCCTTCTTTTCAAAATCTTTCAGAACTGACGCAACCCAGGGCAAACCGAGTATAACCAGTGTGCCGGCGAACCGGTGGTGCAGCAACAGGTTCCCGGCGATGGCATTGTATAGCATCACGACGAAGAAAGCCAGCAGCGGGATCAACCATAAGTCCGGAAACGACCTGAACCTGAAATTCTTTGCATAGCTGGTCAGATACTTAACAATTAGCCAGGAAACAATGGGACCTACTGCAATTAACAGAGAAAATGGGAAAAACCAAATCCTTCGCAGATAAGCCTCAAAATCGACTTGATCGTTTATGCCCAGGGCTTTGTGCGTCCAGTCGGTATTGGCGCTAAAGCTAAACAAAGGATCGCCCGTGGATAAATAGTTCTGGACCATCCAGACAGCCGGAAAAATCATCGCGAAAAGAAAAAACAACCAACTTCCTTTCCATCTTCGGACTATAATTAACACAAGGGTAAACAACAGGATCATAAGCCAGGCTTCGTATCTGAAGCCCGCGGCAAGGGTCATTGATAGGCCTGATAAGGCAAGCCAGACATTATTTTCCTCCCTCACTCCTTTTGATAACAAATTCATTGCCAGCACCGTAAAGAATAATCCCGGAATTTCAGCCAGGCATTGAAAACCCAATCTGAAGATTAGTGGGCTGAAAGCCAGGAAGATGGTGGCATAAATTGCGCCCGGTTTGTTAAATTCCCGTTTTGTGAAATAATAAAAGGGGAAAAGCATAACCACAGAAAACAGGATATGCAGCACTTTGGGTAGGAGTAAAATATCCTTCCAGACGAGAAAGCCTGAACCTACCAGATAATAATGAAATGGTGCCCAAACACTGGTTTTGAACCAGAACGGATCTGCGGCCCAATTCCATGAAGTAAAAGCCCGGCTTACGGCATCGGAATCTGTTTCTTCGGCGTAATTCATTAGCAGCAATCTGATCAACAGAGCGAAGAAAGCTATCAGCCATATAACATGTACTTTAGCCGGCTTTTCAAATCCCAAAATTTTTAACATTCAGCCAGGTAGATTATGGTTAAGTCATAAATGGACACAAAAATACACAATGGTTTGAGCAAATGTATCAACTTTGAGGCACATTGGTTTTTCCACAGATTAAATAAATTAAAAGAGGGACCATTGAAATCATACACTCTTCATGCAGAATTTAAATGAAAAAGTTCGTCCGGTTTAAAGAACGGGAAAATCTACACTTGATGCTGCATAACTTCGTTCCAAGTTAAATTGCATTAAGTAATATACATTGTATTTTACTACATTCGCTGGATAAAAAAAACAATATGTGGTCGAAGAAAGTTTTTCTGTCCCTTTTAGTTATAGTGCTTTTCGGGAACATTGCAACAGCTCAGGTTGTTATCAATGAAGGGAGCAACAGGAATTACATGTTATTGCCGGATGAAGATGGTGAATATCCCGATTGGGTCGAACTTTACAATGCAGGTCCTGAAACCATTAACCTACTGAATTATTCGATCACTGACAAGCTCAATAACCCGACCAAATGGGTTTTTCCATCAGCAATAATGCAGCCAGGCCAGTTTCTGACTGTTTACTGTAGTGATAAAAACCGGCGGCCTGAACCAGGTTTTACCCATGTGCTCAACACCTCTGTCTTCTCTCCCATACTCGGCTGGAATACTCATATATTAACTACCCCTTTTTTCTGGGATGGTACATCTTCCATTCTAATCAACACCTGTTCGTACAGTTCAACCGGTTATACCTCCAATTCAATATTCAGCCAGACCCAAACGCCCTTCCTTTCAACAGTATATGCCGTTCAGGACGGAGGTTCCGATTTCTGTTCTGCAACCAACGGAACGCCTGTATTTCAGCGGCCCGATATGAAACTGAATGGCATCACCATCGGTACAGGGGAATTACAGAACTCCTCTACGGGATATCCTGCACCCTACGGTAACTGGTACTGGTGCGCGCGGCACCAAATGCTTATAACGGCCGGTGAACTGACTGAGGCCGGGGTTTCACCCGGTTTCATAAACAGCCTGTCATTCAATGTTATATCAACAAACCCGAATACGGTTTACGACTACATCGATATCAGCATGAAGCCTACTCAGGATAATGCTGTGTCCAGTGTTTTTTATGCCACTGAACCATCTGAAACGTTCCATACAAATTTCAAAATTTCTGAGGATGGTGAAATCATCTACCTTTTCTCGCCGGAGCAGATTCAGTTAAGCAGCCTTAACGTAAATTGCAGGGACCTCGATGTTACCCGCGGATGCTTTCCGGATGCATCATCAACCATTAAACTCTTCGCGAATGGCACACCGGCAGCATCCAACAATCAATCCACCCCTTATGATGGCTATCTGCTACCGATCACCTTTTCAGTTCCGTCGGGGCATTATCAGTCAACAATTAATGTTCAGATTACCGATCCCAATGGCGCTGGTTCCACCGTTCATTATACCAACGATGGAAGCGATCCTTCAACTGAATCTACAATTTATAGTGGCAATCCAATTCAGATATTCAGCACTAAAGTGTTAAAAGCCAGGGCA